>NZ_JAPVZL010000013.1:0-49335 GCF_041432365.1 Streptococcus sp. 20925_1_69 | reverse complement strand
TTAAGCGGGTGTAGTTTAGTGGTAAAACTACAGCCTTCCAAGCTGTTGTCGCGAGTTCGATTCTCGTCACCCGCTTTGAACTTTGTTCTTTGTACCAAGTTTTTAACTTGGGCGCGTAGCTCAGGTGGTTAGAGCGCACGCCTGATAAGCGTGAGGTCGGTGGTTCGAGTCCACTCGTGCCCATAGTGTTTAGTCCATTACTAGAGAATTGAAATATTATCTTTTCACTAAGAGGACACGGGTTTGTTCCCGTATAAACTATTTTGGAGGATTACCCAAGTCCGGCTGAAGGGAACGGTCTTGAAAACCGTCAGGCGTGTAAAAGCGTGCGTGGGTTCGAATCCCACATCCTCCTTTTGTATTAACGCGGGATGGAGCAGCTCGGTAGCTCGTCGGGCTCATAACCCGAAGGTCGTAGGTTCAAATCCTGCTCCCGCAATAAGGCTCGGTAGCTCAGTTGGTAGAGCAATGGATTGAAGCTCCATGTGTCGGCGGTTCGATTCCGTCTCGCGCCATTTATATATTTTGGAAGGGTAGCGAAGAGGCTAAACGCGGCGGACTGTAAATCCGCTCCTTCGGGTTCGGGGGTTCGAATCCCTCCCCTTCCATTTTACGGGCATAGTTTAAAGGTAGAACTAAGGTCTCCAAAACCTTCAGTGTGGGTTCAATTCCTACTGCCCGTGTTAATAGAATTATGGCGGGTGTGGTGAAGTGGTTAACACACCAGATTGTGGCTCTGGCATGCGTGGGTTCGATCCCCATCACTCGCCTATTTTATATTATTGGGGTATAGCCAAGCGGTAAGGCAAGGGACTTTGACTCCCTCATGCGTTGGTTCGAATCCAGCTACCCCAGTTACTATTTGCCGGCGTGGCGGAATTGGCAGACGCGCTGGACTCAAAATCCAGTGTCCGCAAGGACGTGCCGGTTCGACCCCGGCCGCCGGTATAGTATTGAGTTAAGGAACGTTGTAAATCTTCGTTCCTTTTTTATATTATTTTTGCTATAATAATAGTTATTCAAATTTTATTTAGATTATGAAAGTGTAGGGAAGTATGTCTCGTTCTATCGATTTATTAAAACATCGGTATTTGAAAAATATTAAAGAAAACCCTGAATTGTTTGTCGGGATTGAGTTGGAATATCCTGTTGCAAATTTGGAAGGGGATGCTACAGATGTTGAAGTTATCAAACACTTATTCCGATATTTAGTTTCTGCTTTGGATTTTACTGTCGAAAAGGTAGATGATTTTGGGACTCCTATTCAGTTAGTGGACCCATTAAGTCAGGATGCTATTTTATTTGAAGTTTCCTATACAACGATTGAGTTTGCATTTGGTAAGGCTGAAACAATTCAAGAGGTCGAAAATCGTTTTAGTATTTATATGGAAGCAATCCAGAAAAAATTAGCTGAATCAAATCATGCTATTGTTGGCTGCGGCATTCATCCCAACTGGGATAAAAATGAGAATTCTCCAGTTGCTTATCCACGTTATCAGATGTTGATGGATTATTTGAATTTGAGTAGGAATGTGACTGAATCAGACTTACATCATTTCTCTGACTATGGTGCTTTTATCTGTGGGAGTCAGGTTCAGATGGATGTTTCAAAGTCCAACTACTTACGGGTAATTAATGCTTTTACTCAAATTGAAGCGGCTAAGGCTTATTTATTTGCGAACTCTGAGTTTTCGGGTGCAGATTGGGATACGAAAATTTCAAGGGATATTTTCTGGGAAGAATCGATGCATGGTCTCTATCCAGAAAACGTCGGGGTCAATGCTAGACTCTTTAACGATGAGGATGATTTTTTTGATTATCTAGATCATTCTGCAATTTTTACTGCAGAACGTGATGGACAAACCTATTATTTTTATCCGATTCAGACTAGGGACTATTTGGCTACATCTGAAATCCAAGCCTATGATCTTAATGGGGATGAGATTCTTATTTACCCTCAAGAGAAAGACTTTGAAACTCATCGTAGTTACCAGTACCAGGACTTAACGACTCGAGGAACGGTTGAGTTTCGTAGTGTGTGTACCCAACCTCTAGATAGAACCTTCGCTTCAGCAGCTTTTCACTTGGGATTATTAGTTAATTTGGATAAGTTAGAAGCTTACTTAGAAACTGCACCTTTCTTTAAAAAATTTCGGCGAAATTATAAGTTTTTAAGGCGACAATTTTCTAAGAAGAATCTTACAGATGAGGAAGAAACTGCGATTATTGAAATTTCCAAAGACTTACTCCTGCTAGCTGAGGAAGGACTGGAGATGAGAAATAAGCAAGAAATGACCTACTTACAGCCTTTGAAAGAAGAATTGAGCCTATAATTTTTCTTATAAAGGGAGAATTTTCTGAAAAATCATGATATAATGGAAGAGACTATAGATAAAGGATAGAGAGTAATGACATTAGTTTATCAATCAACGCGTGATGCCAACAATACAGTAACTGCTAGCCAAGCTATTTTGCAAGGTTTGGCAACGGACGGTGGTTTGTTTACACCACTTATTTATCCAAAGGTAGATTTGGATTTTGCAAAATTGAAAGATGCTTCCTATCAGGAAGTTGCTAAGTTAGTTTTGTCAGCATTTTTAGATGACTTTACAGCTGAGGAGTTGGACTACTGTATCAACAATGCTTACGATAGCAAATTTGATACTCCAACTATTGCACCATTAGTGAAATTAGATGGACAATACAATTTGGAACTTTTTCATGGTTCAACGATTGCCTTTAAGGATATGGCCTTGTCTATATTGCCATACTTTATGACGACTGCTTCTAAGAAACATGGTTTGGAGAATAAGATTGTCATCTTGACAGCGACATCTGGTGATACTGGGAAAGCTGCTATGGCGGGATTTGCGGACGTGCCTGGAACTGAGATTATCGTCTTTTATCCAAAGGATGGTGTCAGCAAGGTACAAGAGTTGCAAATGACCACGCAGACTGGCGATAATACTCATGTTATCGCCATTGATGGTAACTTTGATGATGCGCAAACTAACGTGAAGTATATGTTTAATGATGTGGCTCTCCGTGAAAAATTGGCTGCCAACAAGTTGCAATTTTCATCAGCTAACTCTATGAATATTGGCCGTTTGGTGCCACAAATTGTCTACTATGTTTATGCCTACGCTCAGCTTGTTAAAACTGGTGAGATTGTGGCTGGTGATAAGGTCAACTTTACCGTACCAACAGGAAACTTTGGAAATATCTTGGCTGCCTTTTATGCCAAACAAATTGGTCTACCAGTTGGTAAATTGATCTGTGCTTCAAATGACAACAATGTTTTGACAGACTTTTTCAAGACACGTGTTTATGATAAGAAACGTGAGTTTAAGGTAACCACTAGCCCATCTATGGATATCTTGGTGTCTTCAAACTTGGAGCGCTTGATTTTCCACCTTTTGGGTAATGATGCGGTTAAGACAGCTGAACTCATGAATGCTTTGAATAACCAAGGTCAGTATGAATTGACAGATTTTGATGAAGAGATTCTTGACCTTTTTGCAGCTGAATATGCGACTGAGGAAGAAACGGCAGCAGAAATCAAGCGTGTTTATGAGTCAGATTCTTATATCGAGGATCCACATACGGCGGTTGCCTCAGCAGTTTATAAAAAGTACCAAGTGGCTACTGGCGATGCGACTAAGACAGTAATTGCATCAACAGCTAGTCCATACAAGTTCCCAGTGGTTGCAGTAGAAGCTGTAACAGGGAAAGTTGGCTTGACTGACTTTGAAGCCTTGGCTCAATTACATGAAATCTCAGGAGTGGTTGTGCCACCTGCAGTTGACGGGCTTGAAACAGCTCCTGTTCGTCACAAGACAACAGTGGCAGCTGCTGATATGCAAGCAGCGGTTGAGTCTTATTTAGGACTTTAAGACAGAAGGAGTAAACTCGGTTGGGAAGCCAACTGAGTTTCTTTTCATCAGGAGGACGGATTGTTTAAGAAAAATAAAGACATTCTTAATATTGCCTTGCCAGCTATGGGCGAAAACTTTTTGCAGATGCTCATGGGGATGGTGGATAATTATCTGGTTGCTCACTTGGGCTTGATAGCTATTTCGGGTGTATCAGTAGCTGGCAATATTATCACGATTTATCAGGCGATTTTCATCGCTCTGGGAGCTGCTATTTCCAGTGTTATTTCAAAAAGCATGGGGCAGAAAGACCAGTCGAAGTTAGCCTATCATGTGATTGAGGCGTTGAAGATTACCTTACTATTAAGTTTTCTTTTAGGATTTTTGTCCATCTTCGCTGGGAAAGATATGATAGGACTTTTGGGGACGGAGAGAGATGTAGCTGAGAGTGGTGGACTCTACCTATCTTTGGTAGGCGGATCGATTGTTCTCTTAGGTTTGATGACGAGTCTGGGAGCCTTGATTCGTGCAACTCATAATCCACGTTTGCCCCTCTATGTGAGTCTTTTATCCAATGCAATGAATATTCTTTTTTCAAGTCTAGCTATTTTTGTACTGGATATGGGAATAGCTGGTGTTGCTTGGGGGACTATTCTGTCTCGTTTGGTTGGTCTTGTGATTTTGTGGTCACAATTAAAACTGCCTTATGCGAAGCCAACTTTTGGTTTAGATAAGGAACTATTGACCTTGGCTTTACCAGCAGCGGGAGAACGTCTCATGATGCGGGCTGGAGATGTCGTGATCATTGCCTTGGTTGTTTCTTTAGGAACGGAGGCGGTGGCTGGGAATGCAGTCGGAGAAGTCTTGACCCAGTTTAACTATATGCCTGCCTTTGGTGTGGCTACAGCAACAGTCATGCAAGTGGCTCGAGCGGTTGGAGAAGATGATTGGAAAAGAGTAGCTAGTTTGAGCAAACAAACCTTTTGGCTTTCTCTGCTTCTCATGTTGCCTTTGACCTTTAGTATCTATGCCTTGGGTGTACCATTAACTCATCTCTATACGACAGATCCTCTAGCGGTGGAGGCTAGTGTTCTAGTGACACTGTTTTCACTACTTGGAACCCCTATGACGACAGGAACAGTCATCTATACGGCAGTCTGGCAGGGTTTGGGCAATGCTCGGCTTCCCTTTTATGCGACAAGTATAGGAATGTGGTGTATCCGCATTGGAACAGGATATCTGATGGGGATTGTGCTTGGCTGGGGCTTGCCCGGTATTTGGGCCGGAACCCTTTTGGATAATGGTTTTCGCTGGTTATTTCTACGCTACCGTTACCAGCGTTATATTAGATTGAAAGGATAGGAAATGCAAAAAACAGCTTTTATTTGGGATTTAGATGGGACTTTATTGGACTCTTACGAAGCGATTTTGTCAGGGATTGAGGAAACTTTTGCTCAGTTTTCTATTCCTTATGATAAGGAGCAGGTGAGAGAGTTTATCCTCAAGTTTTCTGTGCAAGATTTACTGGAGCAGGTGGCAGAAGAGCGAACTTTGGATGCGGAAGTACTAAATCAAGTGCGTGCCCAGAGTCTTGCTGAGAAGAATGCTCAAGTAGTCTTGATGCCAGGTGCGCGTGAAGTGTTGTCTTGGGCAGACCAAGTAGGGATTCAACAGTTTGTTTACACTCATAAGGGAGATAATGCTTTTACTATTCTAAGAGACTTGGGTTTGGAATCCTATTTTAAAGAGATTTTAACCAGTCAGAGTGTCTTTGCGCGTAAGCCAAGTCCAGAAGCGGCTAACTATCTGTTAGACAAGTATCAGTTGAATCCTGACAATACTTATTATATAGGGGATCGGACTCTGGATGTGGAATTTGCCCAGAATAGTGGGATTCAAAGTATCAACTTTTTAGAGTCGACTTATGAAGGAAATCATAGGATTCAAGCGTTAGCAGATATTTTCCGTTTTTTTAAGGCTGAGCGATAAAAAGATTGTGTCAGTTTTGTGACAGAGATCTAACAAACTATTTCAAGTAACCGAGTTTGTTACAAGGAATAGACAGTTCTGTTAAATAGGCCCGAGAGGTCTTTTTTTCTGCATTTTTTGTGTTATGATAGACAGGTACTCATTTGAAAGGAATTTGAAAGAATGAAGAAAAGAATATTATTAGCCTCAACAGTAGCCTTGTCATTTGCCCCAGTATTGGCAACTCAAGCAGAAGAAGTTCTTTGGACTGCACGTAGTGTTGAGCAAATCCAAAACGATTTGACTAAAACGGACAACAAGACAAGTTATACCGTTCAGTATGGTGATACCTTGAGCACCATTGCAGAAGCCTTGGGTGTAGATGTCACAGTTCTTGCGAATTTGAATAAAATCACGAATATGGACTTGATTTTCCCAGAAACTGTTTTGACAACGACTGTCAATGAAGCAGAAGAGGTAACGGAAGTTGAAATCCAAACTCCTCAAGCAGACTCTAGTGAAGAAGTGACAACTGCGACAGCAGATTTGACAACCAATCAAGTGACGGTTGATGATCAAACTGTTCAGGTTGCAGACCTTTCTCAACCGATTGCAGAAGCTCCAAAAGCGGTAGAAACTACAAGTACAAAAGAAGTAGCATCAAGTTCAGAAGTTACAGAGACAGTGACTGCTTCAGAAGAAGTCGCGCCATCTACAGGAACTTCTGTCCCAGAGAAGCAAACAGCCGAAACAAGCAATGCAGTTGCAGAAGCAGCTCCTCAGGCAACGACTCTAGCTGAGAAAGAGGAAACACAAGCAAGCCCTCAGGCTGAGTTAACAGTGGAAACAACTACAACTCCAGTAGAAGAAAAAGCAATAGAAACAACTGCAACAAGTTTAGAAGAAGTAAAAGAAGTAGCATCAAGTGAAGCTACACCAGCAGTTTCTACTTATCAACCAGAAGAGGTGAAAACAGTTTCAACAACTTACGCGGCTCCAGCTGCGCCCGATTATGCTGGACTGGCAGTAGCGAAATCTGAAAATGCTGGCCTTCAACCACAAACAGCTGCCTTTAAAGAAGAAATTGCTAACTTGTTTGGCATTACATCCTTTAGTGGTTACCGTCCAGGAGATAGTGGAGATCACGGAAAAGGTTTGGCTATCGATTTTATGGTACCAGAAGGCTCAGAACTAGGGGATAAGATTGCGGAATACGCTATTCAAAACATGGCCAGCCGTGGAATTAGTTACATTATTTGGAAACAACGTTTCTATGCTCCATTCGATAGTAAATATGGACCAGCTAATACTTGGAACCCAATGCCAGACCGTGGTAGCGTGACAGAAAATCACTATGATCACGTTCACGTTTCAATGAATGGATAAATCAGACTTTGTAATATCATTTTGACGAATGAGATCTAGCTTTCGTAATAGAGAGCGATTCTCGTTCGTTTTTTCTTTGTCATACTCTTCGAAAATCTCTTCAAACCACGTCAGTTTTATCTGCAACCTCAAAGCTGTGCTTTGAGCAACCTACGGATAGCTTCCTAGTTTGCTCTTTAACTTTCATTGAGTATCAATATGAATGGAAAATGGGAAGTTACCATTTTGCAATGATTGAAGCATGATTCTTGCAATTTATTTTACTTTGCATTATGATTGACTAATCAACTATTGATGAGTCAATCGAAAGGAAGAAGACATGATAGAGATTCAAGATTTACTGTATCAACTCCGCTTGTCTGAGCAAGCGAGTACTCAATTGTTTGAAAAAAGGCTTGGGATTAGTTTGACACGGTATCAGATTTTACTGTTTTTACTGGAGAATTCTCCCTGTAATCAAATAGCGGTTCAGGAACGTTTGAAGATTGATCAGGCTGCCTTGACACGACATTTCAAGATTTTAGAAAAGGAAGGTTTGGTGGAGCGCCATCGCAATCCTGAAAATCAGCGGGAAGTGTTGGTAGAGGCTACGAAGTATGCCAAGGAGCAGTTAGTGATGAATCCGCCTCTGCAGCATATCAAGGTTAAAGAAGCGATGGAAAGTATCTTAACAGAGTCTGAGAGAACAGAGCTCAACCGTTTATTACATAAATTGGTTTTGGGTATTGAGAATATAGAAATTTAAGGAGAAATAGATGTCAATTATTACACTCATTTTAGCAACGATTGTTGCTTTGGAGCATTTTTACATTTTTTATTTGGAAAGTATTGCAACGCAATCAGAAGTAACTGGTCGTGTCTTTAATATGGACAAGGAAGAACTGGCTCGTCCGTCAGTAAGCTCATTGTTTAAAAATCAAGGGATTTATAATGCTCTGCTAGGAGTCTTTCTCTTGTATGGCATTTATTTTTCACAGAATTTAGAAATTGTGACTATTTTTGTCTTATTTGTGATTGGGGCTGCGGCTTATGGCTCTCTGACAGCAGACAAGAAAATTATTTTGAAGCAAGGTGGACCAGCTATTTTAGCCTTGATCAGCATTTTACTTTTTAAATAGACTCAAAAGGTCAATCCTAGTCTCGCTAGTCCTTTTCACTCCAGAATAAGGGAAATATGTTATACTTGTCTTTAAGAAAAGTGTTTCATGAAATAATTTGTAAGGAGTTAGAAATGAAAGTATTAGTGACAGGTTTTGAGCCCTTTGGAGGGGAAAAGGTCAATCCAGCCTTGGAAGCCATTAAAGGTTTGCCAGCTGAAGTCCATAGCGCTGAGGTCCACTGGCTAGAAGTGCCAACAGTTTTTCACAAATCGGCTCAAGTATTGGAAGAAGAGATGAGTCGTTATCAACCTGATTTTGTCCTTTGTATCGGCCAAGCTGGTGGAAGAACTAGTTTGACACCTGAACGAGTAGCCATTAATCAAGACGATGCACGCATTCCTGATAACGAAGGTAATCAACCGATTGACCTTCCCATTCGCCCAGACGGTGCCTCTGCCTACTTTAGTAGTTTACCGATTAAAGCGATGGTTCAGGCTATAAAAAAAGAGGGATTGCCGGCCTCTGTTTCCAATACGGCAGGGACTTTTGTCTGCAATCATTTGATGTATCAGGCCCTCTATTTGGTAGAAAAGAAATTTCCACAGGTTAAGGCAGGTTTTATGCATATTCCTTATATGATGGAACAGGTGGTGAATCGACCGACTACCCCAGCTATGAGTTTAGTGGACATTAGGCGAGGTATAGAAGCAGCAATCGGGGCCATTATAGAACATGGAGATCGGGACCTCAAGTTGGTAGGGGGAGAAACTCATTGATAGAAAAAAGCTTGAGGGGTCACCTTCAAGCTTTTGGACGTTTTCGAGCTAATACTGCTCGGTAAAAAATTATTTTATTGATTTGAATGTAGGGTAGGAGTGAGAAACTAGCAATCCCAAAGGTAATCCAATTGAGGAAGTACCAAGGAAGGAGTTGTAAGTCTAGGACGAAACGCTGGAACTTGTAACCTTTCATCAGGAAACGGCTGGTTTTAAGGACTTGTCCTGGTTTGGCTTGTCCCAAGTCTAGGGTGTCACAGAGGAGAAATTCTACCTGCGAATAGGCATAGTATTGTGGAATATAGAGACTATTTCCGACCATCATCAAGAAGATACTTGCTAGAAAGTAAAGAGCAAAGGTCATGAGGAAACGTTCGGTTTCAATTGATGTGAGATCCAGATTAGGAAACTCAGGATGAAGGACAACGAATTTCTTTGCTAGAAAGCTACTGTAAAAGAGGAAGTAAATCCCAAGTAGACTAGGAATGCTCCATAAGAAGAGGTAGAAACGTTTGAGAAGAAGAGTCAAAAAGGTTTGTGAAAAGTGCTCTTCGTTAAAGAGAGTGAGACTATTTTTGACGGATAGTTCTGTATCAGGATTTTTGATGAGTTTCAGGGTTGTATAGACTGAACTGGTTAGAAGTATGGTTCCGATAAAGGAGACTAATAGTGGAAAAAGGTAGGCTTGGAATACATGACCAAGAACGCTTAAAAAGGATTGTTCTAAAATAGCCTCGTTGATACGCTCTAAGGGATTGAGGAAGCCAGACAAGATGACCAACATGCTAGGTAAGAGATAGACGAGAAAGAGGCGGGGATTTTCAGCCTGAAATTGTCTGGCCTGCAGACGAATGGTTTTTAAATCAATTTTTGGGTATTTCATTCTCTCATTATACACCATAGTTCGTGACAGTTCCAGCTTTTTTTGATAAAATCATACAGTATGCCCTTGGGCACAAAGTATGAACTGGGACTGTTTTTCCCAGCTTCGGAGGTAAAAAAATGTCAGATTCACCAATCAAATATCGTTTGATTAAGAAAGAAAAACACACGGGAGCTCGTCTGGGAGAAATCATCACTCCCCACGGTACCTTCCCGACACCTATGTTTATGCCAGTTGGGACACAAGCTACTGTCAAAACTCAGTCTCCAGAAGAGTTAAAGGAGATGGGGTCAGGGATCATTCTCTCAAACACCTATCATCTTTGGCTTCGTCCTGGAGATGAACTCATCGCACGCGCAGGTGGTCTCCACAAGTTCATGAACTGGGACCAGCCAATCTTGACGGATAGTGGTGGTTTCCAGGTTTATTCTCTAGCTGATAGCCGTAATATCACAGAAGAAGGGGTAACCTTTAAAAACCATCTCAATGGTTCAAAGATGTTCTTATCCCCAGAAAAAGCCATCTCTATTCAGAACAATCTGGGCTCAGACATCATGATGTCCTTTGACGAATGTCCGCAGTTTTATCAACCTTACGACTACGTTAAGAAATCAATCGAGCGTACTAGCCGTTGGGCGGAGCGTGGTTTGAAGGCTCATCGTCGTCCACATGACCAAGGCTTGTTTGGAATTGTGCAGGGGGCAGGATTTGAAGACCTTCGTCGTCAGTCGGCTCACGACCTTGTAAGCATGGATTTCCCAGGCTACTCTATCGGTGGTTTGGCAGTGGGAGAAACCCACGAAGAGATGAATGCGGTCTTGGACTTTACAACTCAACTGCTGCCTGAAAATAAACCTCGCTATTTGATGGGTGTGGGAGCGCCAGATAGCTTGATTGATGGGGTGATTCGTGGGGTGGATATGTTTGACTGTGTCTTGCCGACTCGTATCGCTCGTAATGGGACTTGTATGACCAGTCAGGGACGTTTGGTTGTCAAAAATGCCCAGTTTGCTGAGGACTTTACGCCGCTGGATCCTGAATGTGATTGCTACACATGTAAGAACTATACACGCGCCTACCTTCGTCACCTGCTCAAGGCCGATGAAACTTTCGGTATCCGCTTGACTAGCTACCACAATCTTTACTTCTTGCTTAACCTGATGAAGCAAGTGCGACAAGCTATTATGGATGACAATCTCTTGGAATTTCGTGAGTATTTTGTGGAAAAATATGGCTATAATAAGTCAGGACGTAATTTCTAAAATGGAATGGATATAAGCTAAAAATCCTAAGTTTTCTCTTAGGATTTTTCTTCTTTTTTTGATAGAATAAAGTGTACAATGAAAGGGAGAATAAACTCGCATGCGCATTAAATGGTTTTCCTTGATTAGGATTACAGGTTTACTACTGGTACTCTTGTATCATTTCTTTCAGACCATCTTTCCTGGAGGTTTTTTCGGGGTAGATGTCTTTTTCACATTTTCAGGCTTTCTGATTACAGCTCTACTCATCGAAGAATTTTCTAAGAATCGTGAGATTGATTTGATAGGATTTTTTAGGAGGCGTTTTTATCGGATTGTGCCACCTGTAGTTTTGATGGTCTTGGTGACCATGCCCTTTACCTTTCTAGTTCGGCAAGATTATGTTGCTGGAATTGGGGGTCAGATTGCGGGTGTTTTAGGCTTTATGACCAACTTCTATGAACTCCTAACAGGTGGGAGCTATGAATCTCAGTTCATTCCACATTTGTTTGTTCATAATTGGAGCTTGGCTGTTGAGGTTCACTACTATATCCTCTGGGGATTGGCAGTTTGGTTCTTATCTAAACAGTCCAAATCAAATGGTCAGTTGAGGGGAATGGTTTTTCTCTTATCAGCTGCTGCCTTTTTAATCAGCTTCTTCTCCATGTTTATTGGTAGTTTTCTAGTAACCTCTTATTCCTCTGTTTACTTCTCCAGTTTAACTCATGTCTATCCATTCTTTTTGGGAAGTATCCTAGCAACTATTGTAGGCGTTCGTCAGACGACTTCCCTCGTCAAGCAGTTGGATAAAATCTGGGATTTACGCAAGACCCTTTTAGTTTTGGGAGGAGGTTTTGGCTTCTTACTCATTTTGACCTTCTTTGTCAAATTCACTTATCTTTTTACCTATCTTATGGGCTTCTTGCTTGCCAGTCTTGCAGCTCTTGCTATGATATTGGCAGCGCGTGTTTTACATGAAAAGACTCCTAACGTACAGGAGCCAAAGATGATCAGCTTCTTAGCGGATACTAGCTATGCAGTTTATCTCTTCCATTGGCCTTTCTATATCATTTTCTCACAGTTGACATCAAATCTTCTTGCTGTGTTACTGACTTTGATTTGTTCTTATGGATTTGCCAGTCTTTCATTTTATGTATTGGAGCCGTGGATTGCAGGCAAGAACACACCTGTTTTACAAACTCTTCGTCCCCTGCCTTATATTCACGCAATTCTTACGACAAGTACAGGAATCTTGGCCTTCATTGTTCTCTTAGTGACTTTGTTGGCACCACAAGTGGGAGCTTTTGAGACAGATTTGACTGTCAATGGTTTGAAGCAAGCTGCAACAAATATTGGCCAGACCAAGGTGATGGCAGAACGAGCAGAAGCTGATAGTTTAGGAATTGCTGATGGCACTATGTTAATTGGTGACTCAGTGGCTCTAAGGGCTAATACAGCCCTGCAGACAGCCCTTCCAGGGGCACAGATTAATGCACAAGTCAGCAGAACAACCAAGACTGCCAATGAAATCATGCTAAACAATAGTCAGAATAAATTTTTACCTAAGATGGTGGTCATTGCAACTGGGGTAAATAATCCTGAAAATTACAAGGAAGATTGGGACAGTATCGTGAAAAATCTTCCTAAGGGACACCATATGGTTTTGGTGACTCCTTATGAAGGAGATAAGACAAAAGAGACCTATGCAATCGTTGAGAAGGCTGCTGCCTATATGAGAGAATTGGCAGAGAAGACTCCTTACATCACGATAGCAGATTGGAATCAAGTTGCTAAGGAACATCCAGAAATCTGGGCAGGAACAGACCAAGTCCATTTCGGAAGTGACACTAGTAAAATTGAAGCAGGAGCAAAATTGTATGCAGATACCATTGCTACAGCCTTGCAAACAGCTCAAGACAAACCAGTCAAATCAAAATAACGTGTATTTAAAAGAGAAGAGTTGGAGAAATCCAGCTCTTTTAAAATATCTCTAGAAAATAGGTCTATACCATTTACAAATAAAAAAGAAAGGTTTATAATGTAATTGACATAATAAATATCAAAAGTAATCTTTTAAGGAGGTCATTATTATGCCTAATTACGTTAAAGCAGATCAGTTTTTCTATCCATTTGGCATTCGTCGCGGTGGGTACTTAGAACTTGTTGATGGCAAATTTGGGAAACATGTGGATCAAATTCCTGAAGGAGCAGAGGTTCTTGACTATACTGGTTATAGCATTGCACCAGGTCTTGTGGATACTCATATTCATGGATATGCAGGTGTAGATGTGATGGACAACAACATTGAAGGGACATTGCATACTATGAGTGAAGGACTTCTTAGTACCGGTGTTACCAGTTTCTTGCCCACAACTTTAACAGCCACTTATGAGCAATTGCTTGCAGTCACTGAAAATCTTGGAAACCATTATAAAGAAGCAACAGGTGCTAAGATTCGTGGGATTTATTATGAAGGTCCATACTTCACAGAAACTTTTAAGGGGGCACAAAATCCAACTTATATGAGAGACCCGGGTGTTGAGGAGTTTCATTCTTGGCAAGATGCTGCAAAAGGGATGCTAAATAAAATCGCTATTGCACCAGAACGTGATGGGGTGGAAGATTTTGTACGTACTATTACAGGTGAAGGTGTGACAGTTGCACTTGGACACTCAGATGCGACATTTGAACAAGCTAAGAAGGCAGTTGATGCTGGAGCTAGTGTATGGGTACATGCCTATAATGGGATGCGTGGTTTAACACACCGAGAACTAGGTATGGTAGGAGCTATGTATGAGCTCCCACATACTTACGCAGAATTGATTTGTGATGGTTATCATGTAGATCCAAAAGCTTGTGAGATTTTACTTAAGCAAAAGGGGACAGAAAACATCGCTCTTATTACGGACTGTATGACAGCTGGTGGACTTGAAGACGGTGACTATATGTTGGGAGAATTCCCTGTTGTAGTAGCAAATGGAACTGCACGTCTCAAATCTACTGGTAATTTGGCAGGTTCTATCCTCAAACTTAAAGATGGTATGAGAAATGTAGTCGAGTGGGGTATTGCAAATCCACATGAAGCAGTCATGATGGCCAGCCTCAACCCAGCTAAATCTGTTAATATTGACGATGTCTGTGGACAAATTCGTGAAGGTTATGATGCAGATTTTATTGTTTTAGACAAAGATTTAGAATTGGTAGCTACGTATCTAGATGGTGTGAAACGATATCAAGCATAAGATAGAAAGCAGGAGTTAGAGACTAGCTTCTGCTTTTTTATCTATATTACTTTACCAGTAAATAAAAAAGTTAAAAAAATCACAAAAAAGCTTGAGCAAACAAATGAAAAGGTTTACAATTGTATTATAAATAATACAAATAAAAAAACGGAGGAGTGCTTTATGAAAGCCTATACTTATGTTAAACCAGGACTTGCTTCTTTTGTTGACGTTGACAAACCAGTGATTCGTAAGCCAACAGACGCTATTGTGCGTATCGTAAAAACCACTATTTGTGGAACAGACCTCCATATTATCAAAGGGGATGTTCCTGCTTGCCAAAGCGGTACCATTCTTGGTCACGAAGGGATTGGGATTGTGGAAGAAGTTGGAGAAGGAGTTTCTAACTTCAAAAAAGGCGACAAGGTCTTGATTTCTTGTGTCTGTGCCTGTGGTAAATGCTACTACTGTAAAAAAGGAATTTATGCTCACTGTGAAGACGAAGGGGGCTGGATTTTTGGTCACTTGATTGATGGTATGCAGGCTGAATATCTACGTGTCCCTCATGCAGATAATACTCTTTACCACACTCCAGAAGACTTGTCAGATGAAGCCTTGGTTATGCTATCAGACATTCTGCCTACTGGATATGAAATTGGTGTCTTAAAAGGGAAAGTAGAACCTGGTTGTAGTGTAGCCATTATTGGTTCAGGACCTGTTGGATTGGCTGCTCTATTGACAGCTCAATTCTATTCACCAGCTAAATTGATTATGGTAGACCTAGACGATAACCGCTTGGAAACTGCTGTATCATTTGGTGCGACTCACAAGATTAATTCTTCAGACCCTGAAAAAGCGATTAAAGAAATTTATGATTTGACAGATGGTCGTGGTGTAGATGTTGCTATCGAAGCTGTTGGTATTCCTGCAACATTTGATTTCTGTCAAAAGATTATCGGTGTAGACGGAACGGTTGCCAACTGTGGTGTACATGGTAAACCAGTCGAATTCGATTTGGACAAACTTTGGATTCGCAACATCAATGTAACAACTGGTTTGGTATCTACAAATACCACTCCACAATTGTTGAAAGCTCTTGAAAGTCATAAGATTGAACCAGAAAAATTGGTAACTCATTATTTCAAACTAAGTGAAATTGAAAAAGCCTATGAAGTTTTCAGTAAAGCAGCAGACCACCATGCAATTAAGGTCATCATCGAAAACGATATTTCTGAAGCCTAGGTAGTAAAAAGATTTTGGAACACAAGCAAATAGAAATTCAGTCATCCATCAGATGGCTGGATTTTTTATCAAGAAATTAAGAAATGAGCATATTTCTTTCCTTGTTTAGCGGAATTGGTTATAATATACGGTACAAAGGAATGAATGAATATGTATCGTGTTATAGAAATGTACGGAGATTTTGAACCGTGGTGGTTCTTAGAAGGTTGGGAAGAAGATATTGTAGCTAGTAAGAAATTTGACCAGTATTATGATGCTCTCAAATACTACAAAACTTGCTGGTTTAAATTAGAACAAGAATCCCCTCTTTATAAAAGCAGAAGTGACTTGATGACCATTTTTTGGGATCCAGAAGACCAACGCTGGTGCGATGAATGTGACGAGTATTTACAACAATACCATTCTTTGGCTCTTTTACAGGATGAGCAGGTTATCCCAGATGAAAAACTACGCCCAGGCTATGAAAAACAAACAGGTAAGGAAAGGCACCGTTCTTGCCGTATGAAATTAAAATAGAGAAAAAGTAACTTTTTTGGAGTTGCTTTTTTTTTATTTTCCCAAATCTTTGCGAATAGTATAGGTGAGGAGGTAAGTATGGTTCAAGAAATTGCACAAGAAATCATTCGTTCAGCTCGGAAAAAAGGAGCGCAAGACATTTATTTTGTTCCTAAGTTAGACGCTTATGAGCTTCATATGAGAATTGGAGACGAGCGCTGTAAAATCGGTTGTTATGATTTTGAAAAGTTTGCGGCTGTCATCAGTCACTTTAAGTTTGTGGCGGGTATGAATGTTGGAGAAAAGCGACGTAGTCAGCTAGGTTCCTGTGATTATGAATATGACCAGAAGATGGCATCTCTACGCTTATCTACCGTAGGCGATTATCGAGGGCAGGAGAGTTTGGTGATTCGCTTGTTGCATGATGAGGAGCAGGATTTGCATTTTTGGTTTCAAGATATTGATGAATTGGGCAAGAAGTACAGGCAACGTGGTCTCTATCTCTTTGCTGGTCCAGTCGGAAGTGGCAAGACAACCCTGATGCATGAATTGGCCAAGTCTCTCTTTAAAGGACAGCAAGTTATGTCCATCGAAGATCCTGTCGAAATCAAGCAGGAGGACATGCTCCAGTTGCAGTTGAATGAGGCGATTGGGCTGACCTATGAAAATCTGATTAAGCTTTCCCTACGTCATCGTCCTGATCTCTTGATTATCGGAGAAATTCGGGACAGCGAGACGGCGCGTGCAGTGGTCACAGCTAGTTTGACAGGTGCGACAGTCTTTTCAACCATTCATGCCAAAAGTATCCGAGGTGTTTATGAGCGCCTGCTGGAGTTGGGTGTGAGTGAGGAGGAATTAGCAGTTGTTCTGCAAGGAGTTTGCTACCAGAGATTAATCGGGGGAGGAGGAATTGTTGACTTTGCAAACAAAGACTATCAAGAACACCAGCCAACTAGCTGGAATGAACAGATTGACCAGCTTCTTGAAGATGGACATATCACAAGTCTTCAGGCTGAAACGGAAAAAATTAGCTATAGCTAAGCAAAAAAATATCATCACCTTGTTTAACAATCTCTTTTCCAGCGGTTTTCATCTGGTGGAGACCATCTCCTTTTTAGATAGGAGTGCCTTGTTGGATAAGCAGTGTGTGACCAAGATGCGCACGGGCTTGTCTCAGGGGAAATCATTCTCAGAAATGATGGAAAGTTTGGGTTTTTCAAGTGCCATTGTCACTCAGTTATCCCTAGCGGAAGTCCATGGAAATCTCCACCTGAGTTTGGGAAAGATAGAAGAGTATCTAGACAATCTGGCCAAGGTCAAGAAAAAGCTAATTGAAGTAGCGACCTATCCCTTGATTTTGCTGGGTTTTCTTCTCTTAATTATGCTGGGGCTACGGAACTATCTACTACCACAACTGGATAGTAGTAATATCGCCACTCAGATTATCGGTAATCTGCCACAAATCTTTCTAGGAATGGTAGGGTTTGTTTCCATACTTGTCCTTTTAGCACTCACTTTTTATAAAAGAAGTTCTAAGATGCGCGTCTTTTCTATCCTAGCACGCATTCCTTTTCTTGGAATCTTTGTGCAGACCTATTTGACAGCTTATTATGCACGTGAGTGGGGGAATATGATTTCGCAGGGGATGGAGCTGACGCAGATTTTTCAGATCATGCAGGAACAAGGTTCCCAGCTCTTTAAAGAAATCGGTCAAGACCTGGCTCAAGCCCTGCAAAATGGCCGCGAATTTTCTCAAACCATAGCAACCTATCCTTTCTTTAAGAAGGAGTTGAGCCTCATTATCGAGTATGGGGAAGTCAAGTCCAAGCTGGGTAGTGAGTTGGAAATCTATGCTGAAAAAACTTGGGAAGCCTTTTTTACCCGAGTCAACCGCACCATGAATTTGGTGCAGCCACTGGTTTTTATCTTTGTGGCACTGATTATCGTTTTACTTTATGCGGCAATGCTCATGCCCATGTATCAAAATATGGAGGTAAATTTTTAACATGAAAAAAATGATGACATTCTTGAAAAAAGCTAAGGTTAAAGCTTTCACTCTGGTAGAGATGTTAGTGGTCCTTTTAATCATCAGCGTGCTTCTCTTGCTCTTTGTACCTAATTTGACCAAGCAAAAAGAAGCAGTCAACGACAAAGGAAAAGCTGCTGTTGTTAAGGTGGTAGAAAGCCAGGCAGAGCTTTATAGTTTGAATAAAAACGAAGAGGCTACTCTAAGCAAATTACAAGCAGATGATCGCATCACAGAAGAGCAAGCTAAAGCTTATAAAGAATATCATGCAAAACAAAATAAGACTCAAACGGTCGCGGATTAAGGCCTTTACCATGCTTGAAAGTCTCTTGGTTTTGGGACTGGTGAGTATCCTTGTCTTGGGCTTATCTGGCTCTGTCCAGTCCACTTTTGCAGCAGTAGAGGAGCAGATTTTCTTTATGGAGTTTGAAGAACTCTATCGGGAAACTCAAAAACGCAGTGTAGCCAGTCAGCAAAAGACTAGTCTGAACTTAGATGGGCAGACGATTAGCAATGGCAGTCAAAAGTTGACAGTTCCTAAAGGAATTCAGACACCATCAGGCCAAAGTATTACATTTGACCGAGCTGGGGGCAATTCGTCCTTAGCTAAGGTTGAATTTCAGACCAGTAAAGGAGCGATTCGCTATCAATTATATCTAGGAAATGGAAAAATTAAACGCATTAAGGAAACAAAAAATTAGGGCAGTGATTTTACTGGAAGCAGTAGTCGCTCTAGCTATCTTTGCCAGCATTGCGACCCTCCTTTTGGGACAAATTCAAAAAAATAGGCAAGAGGAAGCAAAAATCTTGCAAAAGGAAGAAGTCTTGAGGGTAGCTAAGATGGCTCTGCAGACAGGTCAAAATCAGGTAAATATAAACGGAGTTGAGATTCAGATGTTTTCTAGTGAAAAGGGATTGGAGGTCTACCATGGTTCAGAACAGTTGTTGGCAATCAAAGAACCATAAGGTCAAGGCTTTCACCTTGTTGGAAGCCCTGATTACTCTTATTGTTATCAGTGGAAGCCTACTCCTCTTTCAAGCTATGAGTCAGCTCCTTATTTCAGAAGTTCGCTACCAGCAACAAAGCGAGCAAAAGGAGTGGCTCTTGTTTGTGGACCAGTTGGAGGCAGAATTAGACCGTTCGCAGTTCGAAAAAGTGGAGGGCAACCGCCTCTATATGAAGCAGGATGGCAAGGAAATTGCAATAGGCAAGTCAAAATCGGATGATTTTCGTAAAACAGATGCCAGTGGACGGGGTTATCAGCCGATGGTTTATGGCCTCAAATCTGCGCAGATTACAGAGGACAATCAACTGGTTCGTTTTCGTTTCCAGTTCCAAAAAGGCTTAGAAAGGGAGTTCATCTATCGTGTGGAAAAAGAAGAAAGTTAAGGCAGGTGTTCTCCTCTATGCGGTCACCATAGCAGCCATCTTTAGTCTTTTGTTACAATTTTACTTGAACCGACAAGTCGCCAACCATCGAGACTATGCTTTAAATAAAGAAAAGCTGGTCGCTTTTGCTATGGCCAAGCGAACCAAAGATAAGGTTGAGCAAGAAAGTGGGGAACAGACCTTTAATCTGGGTCAGGTGAGTTATCAAAATAAGAAAACAAACTTGGTGACAAGGGTTCGTATGCCTAAGAGACAATATGAATTCATCTTTCCTTCAGTCAAAATCAAAGAAGAGAAAATAGAGAAAAAGGAAGAGGTATCGACTGATTCAAGTAATCAAGCGGAGAAGAAAAAATCAGAAAAGAAGCTTGAAAAGAAAAGGAATTTCTAGCCAATCAAACTACTTTGTGCTAAACTGAAAATATGAAACATGATTTTAACCACAAAGTAGAAACTTTTGACTCCCCTAAAAACATTTTCCTTGCAAACTTGGTTTGTCAAGCAGTCGAGGAACAGATTGATCTTCTATCAGACAAAGAAATTCTGGATTTTGGTGGAGGGACGGGGCTATTAGCCTTGCCTCTGGCCAAGCAAGCCAAGTTCGTTACTCTTGTAGACATTTCTGAGAAAATGCTGGAGCAAGCTCGTTTAAAAGCGGAGCAGCAAGACATCAAGAATATCCAGTTTTTGGAGCAAGATTTACTGAAAAATCCCTTGGAGCAAGAGTTTGATCTCATTGTTGTTAGTAGGGTTCTTCACCATATGCCTGATTTGGATGAAGCTCTCTCACTGTTTCATCAACATTTGAAGGAAGATGGACAACTCCTCATTGCTGATTTTACCAGGACGGAGACCAACCATCACGGCTTTGAATTGCCTGCATTGGAAAACAAGTTAATTCAGCACGGTTTTTCATCGGTGCATAGTCAGATTCTCTATAGCGCTGAAGACTTGTTTCAAGGAAATTACTCAGAACTCTTTTTTACAGTAGCCCAAAAATCACTCGCCTAGTTAGGGAGTGATTTTTCTATAAGGATGGAAAAAAGAAGGGAAATTTGATAAGATAGGAATATGGATTTTGAAAAAATTGAACAAGCTTATACGTATTTACTAGAGAATGTCCAAGTCATCCAAAGTGATTTGGCGACCAATTTTTATGACGCCCTGGTGGAGCAAAACAGCATCTATTTGGATGGTGAAACTGAGCTAAATCAGGTCAAAGAGAACAATCAAGCTCTTAAACGCTTAGCACTTCGCAAAGAAGAATGGCTCAAGACCTACCAATTTCTCTTGATGAAGGCAGGGCAGACAGAACCCTTGCAGGCCAATCACCAGTTTACGCCAGACGCCATTGCTTTACTTTTGGTGTTTATCGTGGAAGAGCTGTTTAAAGAGGAGGAAATTACGATCCTCGAAATGGGTTCTGGAATGGGGATTCTGGGTGCTACTTTCTTGACCTCGCTGGCTAAAAAGGTGGATTACTTGGGAATGGAAGTAGATGATTTGCTGATTGATTTGGCAGCTAGTATGGCAGATGTGATTGGTTTGCAGGCTGGCTTTGTCCAAGGAGATGCCGTTCGTCCACAAATGCTCAAAGAAAGCGATGTGGTCATCAGCGACTTGCCTGTTGGCTATTATCCTGATGATGCCGTTGCAGCGCGTCATCAAGTTGCTTCTAGTCAAGAACATACTTACGCCCATCACTTGCTCATGGAACAAGGGATTAAGTACCTCAAGTCAGATGGATACGCTATTTTTCTAGCTCCGAGTGATTTGTTGACCAGTCCTCAAAGTGATTTGTTAAAAGTGTGGTTGAAAGAGGAGGCAAGTCTGGTTGCCATGATCAGTCTACCTGAAAATCTTTTTGCTAGTGCTAAACAATCTAAGACGATTTTTATCTTACAGAAGAAAAGTGATATAGCAGTAGAGCCTTTTATTTATCCGCTTGCAAGCCTGCAAGATGCAAGTATTTTAATGAAATTTAAAGAAAATTTTCAAAAATGGACTCAAGGTACTGAAATATAAAATAGATTTTGTTATAATAGATGAAAACGCTTAAAAGAGGAGTCTTGTTATGACAAAAACAATTGCAATCAATGCAGGAAGTTCAAGTTTGAAATGGCAATTATACTTAATGCCAGAGGAAAAAGTGTTAGCCAAAGGCTTGATTGAACGTATCGGTTTGAAAGATTCAATTTCAACTGTAAAATTTGATGGCCGTTCTGAACAACAAATTTTGGATATCGAAAATCATACACAAGCCGTTAAAATTTTATTGGATGACTTGATTCGTTTCGATATTATCAAGGCTTACGATGAGATTACAGGTGTTGGACACCGTGTTGTGGCAGGTGGAGAATATTTCAAAGAATCAACAGTTGTTGAAGGGGATGTTTTGGAAAAAGTTGAAGAGTTGAGCTTGTTAGCTCCTCTTCACAATCCAGCCAATGCAGCAGGTGTTCGTGCTTTCAAGGAATTATTGCCAGACATTACCAGTGTAGTTGTTTTTGATACTTCATTCCACACAAGTATGCCAGAGAAAGCTTATCGCTACCCTCTACCAACAAAATACTACACAGAAAACAAGGTTCGTAAATATGGTGCCCACGGTACAAGCCACCAGTTTGTAGCAGGAGAAGCTGCAAAACTTTTGGGACGTCCATTAGAAGACTTGAAATTGATTACTTGCCACATCGGTAATGGTGCTTCTATTACAGCTGTTAAGGGTGGTCAGTCTGTCGATACTTCAATGGGCTTCACTCCACTTGGTGGTGTGATGATGGGTACTCGTACAGGAGATATTGACCCAGCTATCATTCCTTACCTAATGCAATATACAGAGGACTTTAACACGCCTGAAGACATTAGTCACGTCCTTAATCGTGAATCAGGCCTTATGGGTGTTTCAGGTAAATCTAGTGATATGCGCGATGTGATTGCTGCTATGGAAGAAGGGGACCACGATGCCACTTTAGCCTATGAAATGTATGTTGATCGTATCCAAAAACATATCGGTCAATACCTTGCGGTCCTAAATGGAGCAGATGCTATTATCTTCACAGCAGGTATCGGAGAAAATGCAGCTGCTGTACGTGAAGATGTTATCTCAGGTATCTCTTGGTTTGGCTGTGACGTTGATCCAGAAAAGAACGTCTTTGGCGTGACAGGAGACATCTCAACAGAGGCTGCGAAGATTCGTGTCTTGGTTATTCCAACAGATGAAGAATTAGTTATTGCCCGTGACGTTGAACGTTTGAAAAAATAACTAAAATCAGCAAAAATATTCCGTACAAGGAGTTGGAAAAGTGATTTTTCCAGCTTCTTTTTCTGATGAAATTGTTCAAAACCTTGCTATGATTGGCTTTTTTGAAAAATATGGTATAATAGTAGTAATTTAATAGATGGAGTTGAGTTTTGAAGAAAAACTTTCGTGTAAAAAGAGAGAAAGATTTTAAGGCAATTTTCAAGGAGGGAACAAGTTTTGCCAATCGCAAATTTGTTGTCTACCAATTAGAAAACCAGAAAAACCATTTTCGAGTAGGTCTATCAGTTAGCAAAAAGCTGGGGAATGCCGTCACTAGAAATCAAATCAAGCGACGGATTCGTCATATTATCCAGAATGCAAAAGGGAGTCTGGTAGAAGATGTCGACTTTGTTGTCATTGCTCGAAAAGGGGTTGAAACCTTGGGATACGCAGAGATGGAGAAAAATCTACTCCACGTATTAAAATTATCAAAGATTTACCAGGAAGGAAATGGGAGTGAAAAAGAAACTACAGTTGACTAGTTTGCTAGGACTGTCCCTATTGATCATGACAGCCTGTGCAACAAATGGGACAACTAGCGATATTACAGCCGATTCGGCTGATTTTTGGAGTAAATTTGTTTACTTCTTTGCGGAAATCATTCGCTTTTTATCGTTTGATATCAGTATCGGAGTGGGGATTATCCTCTTTACGGTCTTGATTCGTACAGTTCTCTTGCCAGTCTTCCAAGTGCAAATGGTAGCTTCTAGAAAAATGCAAGAAGCTCAACCACGCATTAAGGCGCTTCGAGAACAATATCCAGGTCGAGATATGGAAAGTAGAACCAAGCTAGAGCAAGAAATGCGTAAAGTCTTTAAAGAAATGGGTGTCAGACATTCAGATTCTCTTTGGCCGATTTTGATTCAGATGCCGGTTATCTTGGCCTTGTTCCAAGCTCTATCAAGAGTTGACTTTTTAAAGACAGGTCATTTCTTATGGATTAACCTTGGTGGTGTGGATACAACCCTTGTTCTCCCGATTTTAGCAGCAGTATTTACCTTTTTAAGTACTTGGTTGTCTAATAAAGCCTTGTCTGAGCGTAATGGAGCTACGACTGCGATGATGTACGGGATTCCAGTCTTGATTTTTATCTTTGGGGTTTATGCTCCAAGCGGAGTTGCTCTCTACTGGGCAGTGTCCAATGCTTATCAAGTCTTGCAAACCTATTTCTTGAACAATCCATTCAAGATTATTGCAGAGCGCGAGGCAGTAGTTCAGGCACAGAAAGATTTGGAAAATAGAAAAAGAAAAGCCAAGAAAAAGGCTCAGAAAACGAAATAATAAGGAGGAATCTGGTAATGGTAGTATTTACAGGTTCAACTGTTGAAGAAGCAATCCAGAAAGGATTGAAAGAATTAGATATTCCAAGAATGAAGGCTCATATCAAAGTCATTTCTCGCGAGAAAAAAGGATTTCTTGGTTTATTTGGTAAAAAACCAGCCCAAGTGGATATCGATGCTATTAGTGAAACGACAGTTGTAAAAGCAAACCAACAAGCTGTAAAGGGAGTTCCGAAGCAAATTAATGATTTGAATGAGCCTGTTAAAACAGTCAGTGAAGCAACGGTTGATTTGGGTCATGTTGTAGAGGCAATTAAAAAGATTGAGGAAGAAGGCCAAGGTATTTCTGATGAAGTCAAGGCTGAAATCTTGAAAAATGAAAAACATGCTAATACCATTTTAGAAGAAACTGGTCACATTGAGATTTTAAATGAATTACAACTTGAAGAAACTGCTCTCGAAGGAGAAGTAGAAACGCCTATTATTGAAAGCCAAACTGAGCAAACTGAAAGTCAAGAACTAGAAGAATTGGGCTTGAAGGTTGAACCGAGCTTCGATATTGAACAAGTAGCTACGGAAGTAACGACTTATGTTCAAACAATTATTGATGACATGGATGTTGAAGCCACACTTTCAAATGATTATAACCGTCGTAGCATCAATTTACAAATTGATACAAATGAGCCAGGGCGTATTATCGGTTATCATGGTAAAGTCTTGAAGGCCTTGCAACTGTTGGCTCAAAATTATCTTTACAACCGCTATTCAAGAACCTTCTACATTACAATCAATGTCAATGATTATGTCGAACACCGTGCAGAAGTCTTGCAGACCTATGCGCAAAAATTGGCGACTCGTGTTTTAGAAGAAGGACGCAGTCATCAGACAGATCCAATGTCGAATAGCGAACGCAAGATTATCCATCGTATTATTTCACGTATGGATGGTGTGACCAGTTACTCTGAAGGTGACGAGCCCAATCGCTATGTCGTTGTAGATACAGAATAAGTAAAATCAGGGTCCTCCTGATTTTTTGCTAGTTAGAAGAGGTTAAGCGTATGTTTAATAAGATAAGAGACTATCTAGACTTTGCAGGTTTGCAGTACCGTAATCCAGATAAAGCTGGGGAAGAACGAGAGAAAATGCTGGAATTCCGTCATAAAGGCCAAGAGGCTCGAAAGGCTTTTACAGAACTGACTAAAGCATTTCAAACCAGTCATCCAGAATGGCAACTCCAACAGACTAGCCAGTGGATGAACCAAGCGCAGCGCTTGCGACCACACTTCTGGGCTTATATACAGCGTGAGGGGAAAGTGACAGAACCTATGTTGGCTCTTCGTTTGTATGGAGTACCCTCTGATTTTGGTGTCTCACTAGAAGTTAGTTTTATCGAGCGCAAAAAAGATGAGCAAACTTTAGGCAAGCAGGCCAAGGTCCTAGAAGTTCCAGTGGTAGAAGGGATTTATTATCTAGCCTACTCTGATGGTCAAAGTCAACGGTGGGATGCGAACGAAGAAAATCGTCAAATTTTAAGAAATAAACTATCCAATCAGGAAGTCCGAAAAGTGTTAGTTAAAATAGATGTCCCTATAACAGAGAATTCATCTGAAGAAGAAATCGTAGAAGCCCTACTGAAATCTTATGATAAAATTCTTCCATTTTATCTAGCTACGAGAAACTAAGCTAATCATTAAAATATCATAAATCATACAGTCCAAGAGTGAACAGTCCGCTGTGTAATTCTTGGTCTTTTTGTTTGCGCTTTCAAATTATATAATAAACCTACAAAAACAATTCAAAAGGAGAACAATTATGGAAGTCATTTCAAGTGTTCTAAATTGGTTTTCTAGCAATATTTTGCAGAATCCCGCATTTTTCGTAGGTTTATTGGTGTTGATAGGATACGCACTTTTGAAAAAACCTGCCCACGACGTTTTCTCAGGGTTTGTTAAAGCAACAGTAGGGTATATGTTGCTCAATGTGGGTGCGGGTGGTTTGGTTACAACCTTCCGTCCGATCTTAGCAGCCCTTAACTACAAATTCCAAATTGGTGCAGCGGTTATCGACCCTTACTTTGGACTTGCTGCAGCAAACAACAAAATTGCAGCAGAGTTTCCAGATTTTGTTGGAACTGCAACTACAGCTCTATTGATTGGTTTCGGAATAAATATCTTGCTCGTAGCTCTTCGAAAGATTACGAAGGTAAGAACCCTCTTTATTACTGGTCACATCATGGTACAACAAGCTGCAACAGTATCTCTTATGGTTCTATTCTTAGTACCACAATTGCGCAATGCTTACGGTACAGCAGCGATTGGTATCATCTGTGGACTTTACTGGGCAGTTAGTTCAAATATGACTGTTGAGGCAACTCAACGCTTGACTGGTGGTGGCGGATTTGCGATTGGTCACCAACAGCAATTTGCAATCTGGTTTGTAGATAAAGTAGCAGGACGCTTTGGTAAGAAAGAAGAAAGTTTAGACAATCTTAAATTACCTAAGTTCCTCTCAATCTTCCACGATACAGTTGTTGCATCTGCTACCTTGATGCTCGTATTCTTCGGAGCCATTCTTTTAATCTTGGGTCCAGACATTATGTCTAATAAAGAAGTCATCACTTCAGGAACTCTATTCAATCCTGCTAAACAAGATTTCTTTATGTACATTATCCAAACAGCCTTTACCTTCTCAGTTTACTTGTTCGTTTTGATGCAAGGTGTCCGCATGTTCGTATCTGAGTTGACAAATGCCTTCCAAGGTATTTCAAACAAATTATTGCCAGGTTCATTCCCAGCGGTCGACGTTGCAGCTTCTTATGGATTTGGATCTCCAAACGCTGTCTTGTCTGGATTTGCCTTTGGTTTGATTGGTCAATTGATTACAATTGTCTTGCTCATCGTCTTTAAAAACCCTATCCTTATTATTACAGGATTTGTACCAGTATTCTTTGATAATGCAGCAATTGCAGTCTACGCTGATAAGCGTGGCGGATGGAAAGCAGCTGTTATCCTATCCTTCATCTCAGGCGTCCTCCAAGTTGCTCTAGGAGCTCTATGTGTAGCCCTTCTCGACTTAGCATCTTACGGTGGTTATCATGGGAATATTGACTTTGAATTCCCATGGCTTGGATTTGGATACATTTTCAAATATCTCGGTATTGTCGGTTATGTACTTGTATGTCTCTTCTTGCTTGTTATTCCTCAACTTCAATTTGCCAAAGCAAAAGATAAAGAGAAATATTACAACGGTGCAGTTCAAGAAGAAGCTTAGTATCTAGAAAAGGAGAAATAAAATGGTTAAAGTATTAGCAGCGTGCGGAAATGGAATGGGTTCATCAATGGTTATCAAGATGAAGGTTGAAAATGCTCTCCGTAAGCTTAATCAAACAGATTTTACAGTCAATTCATGCAGTGTCGGTGAAGCTAAAGGTTTAGCAGCAGGATATGACATCGTAATCGCTTCTCTTCATTTGATCCAAGAATTGGAAGGGCGAACTAATGGGAAGTTAATTGGGCTTGACAACTTGATGGATGATAAAGAAATCACTGAAAAACTCAGTCAAGCACTACAGTAAAAGGTTGGAGGGGGCTGGATAGAAACTGAGAGTCATCGTTTCTGTCCTTCTCCCTCTTTAAATAAAGGAGGCAGATATGAATTTAAAACAAGCTTTAATTGACAATGACTCGATCCGACTAGGTTTAGAAGCTAAAGACTGGAAAGAAGCAGTCAAGGTAGCAGTAGATCCCTTGATTGAAAGTGGAGCAATTTTGCCAGAGTATTACGATGCTATTATCGAATCGACTGAAGAGTATGGCCCATACTATATCTTAATGCCAGGTATGGCTATGCCCCATGCTAGACCTGAAGCTGGAGTGCAAAGAGATGCCTTTTCATTGATCACCTTACAAAATCCTGTTGTATTTTCAGATGGGAAAGAGGTATCTGTTTTGTTGGCACTAGCAGCAACAAGCTCAAAAATTCACACAAGTGTAGCCATTCCACAAATCATTGCCCTGTTTGAATTAGAAGATTCTATTGCACGTTTACAGGCTTGCCAGACTAAAGAAGATGTCTTGGCTATGATTGAAGAATCTAAGGATAGCCCTTATCTCGAAGGATTGGATTTGGAAAGTTAGAAAGAGGAATAAAGAAATGACAAAAAGAATACCTAATTTACAAGTTGCATTAGATCATTCAGACTTGCAAGGAGCGATTAAAGCAGCTGTTTCTGTTGGTCAGGAAGTAGATATTATCGAAGCTGGAACTGTTTGCTTGCTTCAAGTTGGAAGTGAACTGGTTGAAGTCTTGCGTAGCCTTTTCCCAGATAAGATTATTGTGGCAGACACAAAATGTGCTGATGCTGGTGGAACAGTTGCTAAAAATAATGCAGTTCGTGGAGCAGACTGGATGACTTGTATCTGTTGTGCAACCATCCCTACTATGGAAGCAGCTCTAAAGGCTATCAAGACTGAACGAGGAGAACGAGGCGAAATCCAGATCGAGCTTTATGGCGATTGGACTTTTGAACAAGCTCAGCTTTGGCTAGATGCAGGTATCTCACAAGCTATCTATCACCAATCTCGTGATGCCCTTCTTGCTGGTGAAACTTGGGGTGAAAAAGACCTTAATAAGGTTAAAAAACTCATTGACATGGGCTTCCGAGTTTCTGTAACAGGTGGTCTAGATGTAGATACTCTCAAACTCTTTGAAGGCGTTGATGTCTTTACCTTTATCGCAGGTCGTGGAATTACAGAAGCTGCGGATCCAGCAGGAGCAGCGCGTGCCTTCAAGGATGAAATCAGACGAATTTGGGGGTAAACCATGGCACGTCCAATTGGAATTTATGAAAAGGCAACCCCGACACACTTTACTTGGCTAGAACGTTTAAATTTTGCCAAGGAGTTAGGCTTTGATTTTGTCGAGATGTCTATTGATGAACGTGACGAGCGTTTAGCAAGACTGGACTGGAGCAAGGAAGAGCGCTTGGAAGTTGTCAAAGCGATTTATGAAACTGGTGTTCGTATTCCTTCTATCTGTTTTTCAGGACATCGTCGTTACCCATTGGGATCAAATGATCCAGTTCTAGAGGAAAAATCTCTGGAACTCATGAAAAAATGTATCGAATTAGCTCAGGATTTGGGAGTTCGTACGATTCAATTAGCTGGTTACGACGTTTACTATGAGGAAAAGTCACCCCAGACACGCCAACGTTTTATCAAAAATTTGAGAAAAGCCTGTGACTGGGCTGAAGAAGCTCAGGTGGTACTTGCTATTGAAATTATGGATGATCCTTTTATCAATAGTATCGAAAAATACTTGGCTGTAGAAAAGGATGTTGACTCTCCCTACCTTTTTGTATATCCAGATATTGGGAATGTGTCTGCATGGCATAATGATGTCTATAGTGAGTTCTATCTAGGTCACCATGCTATCGCAGCTCTCCATCTCAAGGATACTTATGCAGTGACAGAAAGTTCAAAGGGCCAGTTCCGAGATGTACCTTTTGGGCAAGGTTGTGTCAAATGGGAAGAAGCTTTCGATATTTTAAAGCAAACCAATTATAATGGTCCTTTCCTAATCGAAATGTGGTCTGAAAATTGTGAAACTGTAGAAGAAACACGCGCAGCCATTCAAGAGGCCCAAGCTTTTCTCTATCCACTAATTAAGAAAGCAGGTTTGATGTAAGATGAATCAAGTAATCAATGCTATGCGTAAACGAGTCTGTGATGCCAATCAATCATTACCGAAACATGGACTTGTCAAATTTACCTGGGGTAATGTATCTGAAGTTAATCGCGAACTAGGTGTCATTGTTATCAAACCATCAGGCGTAGACTATGACGAATTGACACCTGAAAACATGGTGGTGACTGATCTAGATGGTAAGGTCCTAGAAGGGGATTTAAGACCATCTTCTGATCTTCCAACTCATGTGCAGTTATATAAGGCTTGGTCAGAAATTGGTAGTGTGGTCCACACCCATTCGACAGAAGCAGTTGGTTGGGCTCAAGCTGGACGCGATATTCCTTTCTACGGAACAACCCATGCAGATTATTTCTACGGTTCAATCCCTTGCGCCCGTAGTTTGACCAAGGACGAAGTAGAAGTGGCCTATGAAAAAGATACTGGCTTGGTTATCGTAGAAGAATTTGAGCGTCGTGGTCTCAATCCTGTTGAAGTACCAGGTATTGTTGTACGCAATCACGGTCCATTCACCTGGGGCAAAAATCCAGAGAATGCTGTTTATCACTCTGTCGTATTAGAGGAAGTATCAAAGATGAATCGCTTTACAGAACAAATCAATCCAAGAGTTGAACCTGCTCCCCAGTACATTCTAGAAAAACACTACCAACGTAAGCATGGACCAAATGCTTATTACGGTCAAAAGAAATAAGAAATTGAATTGAAAAGAGGCTAGGACCTTTCGATCCAAGCCTCGCTTTTGTAATTGTAAGTATTCGTTATTAAGAGACTACTGTTGATAATTGAAATGCGTTAGTGAATGTGATACTATTATAAAGTTGTTTTCAAGGCAGTTGATTGATAGAGGAGTATGAAATATGGTACTGGATAAGGCAAGTTGTGATTTGCTTCAATATTTGATGGATCAAGAAACGCCCAAAACGATTATGGCGATTTCGAAAGATTTGAAAGAGTCAAGAAGGAAAATTTATTATCACATTGACAAAATCAATGCTGCTCTTGGTGACGAGGCGCTTCACATCATTAGTATTCCACGAATTGGTATTCACTTAACGGAAGAGCAGAGAGATGCTTGTTGTGAACTATTATCGGAAGTAGATTCGTACGATTATATCATGAGTGCGCATGAACGTATGATGATAATGTTATTATGGATAGGTATTTCTAAAGAACGTATTACGATTGAAAAATTGATGGAGTTAACAGAGGTATCTAGGAATACTGTTCTCAATGATTTGAATAGTATTCGTTATCAACTAACTTTGGAACAATATCAGGTGACCTTGCAAGTGAGCAAGTCACAGGGATACCACCTTCATGCCCACCCTCTTAATAAAATTCAGTATCTTCAATCGCTTCTATATCATATTTTTATGGAAGAAAATGCCACTTTTGTATCTATTTTAGAAGATAAGATGAAAGAGAGGTTAGATGATGAGTGTTTGCTTTCTGTTGAAATGAACCAATTTTTTAAGGAACAGGTTCCTTTAGTTGAACAAGATTTAGGGAAGAAAATAAACCATCATGAAGTAACTTTTATGTTGCAGGTTCTACCTTATTTGCTGTTAAGCTGTCATAATGTTGAACAGTATCAAGAAAGACATCAGGATATAGAGAAAGAATTTTCTTTGATAAGAAAAAGAATAGAGTATCAGGTGTCTAAGAAATTAGGAGAACGGTTGTTTCAAAAGTTTGAAATTTCTTTGTCAGAACTTGAAGTTTCTCTTGTAGCTGTTCTTCTCCTCTCCTATCGTAAAGATTTGGATATTCATGCAGAAAGTGATGATTTTCGGCAATTAAAACTTGCTTTAGAAGAATTTATCTGGTATTTTGAATCACAAATCCGAATGGAGATTGAGAACAAGGATGATTTATTACGAAATTTGATGATCCACTGTAAAGCCTTGTTATTTAGAAAGACTTACGGTATTTTTTCTAAAAATCCTCTAACAAAACAAATTCGATCCAAGTATGGAGAATTATTTTTAGTCACTAGAAAATCTGCGGAAATTTTAGAAGGAGCATGGTTTATCCGGCTAACAGACGATGATATTGCCTATTTGACGATTCATATTGGAGGATTTTTAAAGTATACACCATCGTCTCAAAAAAATATGAAAAAAGTTTATCTCGTTTGTGATGAAGGTGTTGCGGTTTCGAGACTTTTGCTGAAACAATGCAAACTTTATTTTCCAAATGAGCAAATTGGCACTGTATTTACAACAGAACAATTTAAGAGTGTGGAAGATATTGCACAAGTTGATGTAGTGATTACTACTAATGATGATTTGGATAGCAGATTTCCAATTTTAAGAGTTAATCCTATCCTTGAAGCAGAAGATATTTTGAAAATGCTAGACTATCTTAAACACAATATATTTCGTAATGAGAGCAAAAGTTTCAGTGAAAATCTTTCCAGTCTTATTTCGTCTTATATTGTAGACAGCAAGTTGGCTAGTAAGTTCCAAGAAGAGGTTCAAACACTTATAAATCAAGAAATAGTAGTTCAAGCTTTTTTGGAAGATATTTGAAGGACAGTCCAATGATGAACACAAACCTGTGTTTTTCTTGGTCTTTTTTAGTATTTTGAAGGGTGGTATACTAATCTCAAAGATAACAATTATATCCAAAGGAGGCAACATATGCCAAACGTCAAAGAAATTACAAGAGAGTCATGGATTTTAGCTACTTTCCCAGAGTGGGGAACATGGTTGAACGAAGAAATCGAAGAAGAAGTCGTACCTGAAGGCAACTTTGCCATGTGGTGGCTAGGCAACTGTGGTACTTGGATTAAGACACCAGGTGGTGCTAACGTTGTCATGGACCTTTGGTCAAACCGTGGAAAATCAACCAAAAAAGTGAAAGATATGGTTCGTGGGCACCAAATGGCAAATATGGCAGGTGTTCGTAAGTTGCAACCAAACTTGCGTGTTCAGCCAATGGTTATCGATCCATTTGCTATCAACGAACTAGACTATTACTTAGTTTCACACTTCCATAGTGATCATATCGACCCATACACAGCTGCAGCAATTCTCAACAATCCTAAGTTAGAGCATGTTAAGTTTATCGGTCCTTACCACTGTGGACGAATCTGGGAAGGATGGGGTGTTCCAAAAGAACGTATCATCGTTGTTAAACCAGGTGACACTATCGAATTAAAAGATATGAAGATTCATGCAGTAGAATCATTTGACCGTACTTGCTTGGTAACTCTTCCAGTGAACGGTGCTGATGAGACAGGCGGTGAACTTGCTGGCTTAGCTGTTACAGATGAAGAAATGGCTCAAAAGGCTGTTAACTATATCTTTGAAACACCAGGTGGAACCATCTATCATGGTGCAGATTCTCACTTCTCAAACTATTTTGCAAAACATGGTAAAGACTTTAAAATTGATGTTGCTTTGAATAACTATGGTGAAAATCCGGTAGGTATCCAAGATAAAATGACATCTATCGACCTTCTTCGTATGGCAGAAAATCTGCGTACCAAAGTCATTATCCCAGTTCACTATGATATCTGGTCTAACTTCATGGCTTCTACTAATGAGATTCTAGAACTTTGGAAAATGAGAAAAGATCGCTTGCAATACGATTTCCATCCATTTATCTGGGAAGTCGGCGGTAAGTACACTTATCCTCAAGATCAACACTTAGTAGAATACCATCATCCACGTGGTTTTGATGATTGTTTTGAACAAGACTCTAACATTCAATTTAAAGCTTTGCTATAATATAAAAATATTCTTTGGAGGTTATCCGTATGTTGCATGATACGGATAATTTTCATATAATAGTAAAATAGAATGTGTGATTCAATAATCACCTCAAATAGAAAGGAAATTCTATGTCAAATCTATCTGTTAATGCAATTCGTTTCCTAGGTATTGACGCTATCAACAAAGCCAACTCAGGTCACCCAGGTGTGGTTATGGGAGCAGCTCCGATGGCTTACAGCCTCTTTACAAAACAACTTCGTATCAATCCAGCTCAACCAAACTGGATTAACCGCGACCGCTTTATTCTTTCAGCAGGTCATGGTTCAATGCTCCTTTATGCTCTTCTTCACCTTTCTGGTTTTGAAGATGTCAGCATGGATGAGATTAAGAGCTTCCGTCAATGGGGTTCAAAAACACCTGGTCACCCAGAATTTGGCCATACAGCAGGGATTGATGCTACAACAGGTCCTCTAGGGCAAGGTATTTCAACTGCCACTGGTTTTGCCCAGGCAGAACGTTTCTTGGCAGCCAAATATAACCGAGAAGGCTATAATATTTTTGACCACTATACTTACGTTATCTGTGGAGACGGAGACTTGATGGAAGGTGTCTCAAGCGAGGCGGCTTCATACGCAGGTTTGCAAAAACTAGACAAGTTGGTTGTTCTTTATGACTCAAATGACATCAACTTGGATGGTGAGACAAAGGATTCCTTTACAGAAAGCGTTCGTGACCGTTACAATGCCTACGGTTGGCATACTGCCTTGGTTGAAGATGGAACAGACTTGGAAGCAATCCATGCTGCTATCGAAGCGGCTAAAGCTTCAGGTAAACCATCTTTGATTGAAGTGAAGACGGTTATTGGATACGGTTCTCCAAACAAACAGGGAACTAATGCTGTACACGGTGCTCCTCTTGGAGCAGATGAAACTGCAGCAACTCGTCAAGCTCTCGGTTGGGACTATGAACCATTTGAAATCCCAGAACAAGTTTATGCTGATTTCAAAGAACATGTTGCAGATCGTGGTGCATCAGCTTATGAAGCTTGGACAAAATTAGTTGCTGACTATAAAGAAGCGCATCCAGAATTGGCTGCAGAAGTAGAAGCTATCATTGACGGACGTGATCCAGTTGAAGTGACTCCGGCAGACTTCCCAGCCTTAGAAAATGGCTTCTCTCAAGCAACTCGTAATTCAAGTCAAGATGCCTTGAACGTTGTAGCTGCTAAGTTACCAACATTCCTAGGTGGATCAGCTGACCTTGCTCACTCAAACATGACTTACATCAAAACGGATGGACTTCAAGACGACGCTAATCGCTTGAACCGTAATATTCAGTTTGGTGTTCGTGAATTTGCAATGGGAACAATCTTGAACGGGATGGCCCTTCACGGTGGACTTCGTGTCTACGGTGGTACTTTCTTTGTCTTCTCTGACTATGTGAAAGCAGCTGTCCGTTTGTCAGCCTTGCAAGGTCTTCCTGTGACTTATGTCTTTACCCACGATTCTATTGCAGTTGGGGAAGACGGTCCGACTCACGAACCAGTTGAGCACTTGGCAGGTCTTCGTGCTATGCCAAATCTAAATGTTTTCCGCCCAGCAGATGCGCGAGAAACTCAAGCAGCTTGGTACCTTGCAGTAACAAGTGAGAAAACACCAACTGCCCTTGTCTTGACACGTCAAAACTTGACTGTTGAAGAGGGAACAGACTTCGACAAGGTTGCTAAAGGTGCCTATGTTGTCTATGAAAATGCAGCAGACTTTGATACCATCTTGATTGCGACAGGTTCAGAGGTTAATCTTGCTGTCTCAGCTGCCAAAGAATTGGCTAGTCAAGGCGCAAAAGTCCGCGTAGTCAGCATGCCATCTACAGATGTCTTTGATAAACAAGATGCAGCATACAAGGAAGAAATTCTTCCAAATGCAGTTCGCCGTCGTGTTGCAGTCGAAATGGGTGCAACTCAAAACTGGTACAAATATGTTGGTCTCGATGGTGCTGTTCTTGGTATTGATACCTTCGGAGCCTCTGCCCCAGCACCAAAAGTATTGGCAGAATATGGCTTTACTGTCGAAAATCTTGTAAAAGTCGTTCAAAACTTGAAATAATTCTAAAAATCAGGGCGCAAGCTCTGGTTTTTTCTTACTAGAAAAGCAAGGTACAATCTTGTAAAAGTAGCTGAAATTTGATATAGTAGTCCTATGTAAAAGACAAAGGAGAAACTAATGAATCCAAATTATACATTTTTAATCATACTAGTCCTTATGATGGGCTTGATGTTCTTTACGCAACGCTCTCAAAAGAAACAAGCACAAAAACGTATGGAAAGCTTGAATAAATTACAAAAAGGCTATGAAGTGATTACAATCGGTGGACTTTATGGAACAGTCGATGAAGTAGATACAGAAAAGAAAACAATTGTTCTTGATGTAGATGGGGTTTACTTGACTTTTGAACTCGCTGCTATCAAGACCGTATTACCACTTAAAGAAACAGCTTCACTCGAAGGTGCAATTGAAAAATAAGACGGGATCACGAACTCCCGTTTTTCTATAAAAGAAAGGAATGGGATGAAAAAACTAGTTTTTGTCTGTCTGGGAAATATTTGCCGTAGTCCTATGGCCGAGTTTGTTATGAAATCAATGACAGATAATTATGAAATCCAAAGTCGAGCGACTTCCTCTTGGGAACATGGCAATCCGATTCATAAGGGAACTCAAGGGATTTTTCAACAGTATGAAATTCCTTATGAAAAAGGCAAGACATCGCTTCAGATTAGTAAGGAAGATTTTGAAGCCTTTGATTATATTATCGGAATGGACGCTTCAAATGTTTCTGACTTACGTCAGATGTGTCCAGCAGACTGTCAAGATAAGATTTACTCATTCGCATCTGAAAGTGTTCCAGATCCTTGGTATACAGGAGATTTTGAGGAAACCTATCAGCGTGTTCAAGAGGGGTGTCAAGCTTGGTTAGAACGTTTAGAAAAGGTGAGTGAAGATGGAAAATCTTAAGAATTTTTACGACAAATATAGTGTCTATCTGACTCGTTCACGTTTAGAGCTTTTGGCAGTAGTTGCCATTGTTTTCTGTGCTGTACTCGTCTTTTTTCTAAATATTCCCGGAAAAGGTGTCTTAAAACTCGATAATGGAACGATTGTTTACGATGGCAGTCTTGTCCGTGGTAAAATGAATGGACAAGGTACCATTACTTTCCAAAATGGAGACCAATATACAGGTGGTTTCAACAATGGAGCCTTCAACGGAAAAGGCACCTTTCAATCTAAAGAAGGATGGATCTACGAAGGTGATTTTGTAAATGGTCAGGCTGAAGGAAAAGGAAAACTAACAACAGAACAAGAAGTCGTTTATGAAGGGACTTTTAAACAAGGCGTTTTTCAACAAAAATAAAGCCTCCTTATCAAAGGAGGTATTGTTAGAACACGTAAGTAAGCGCTTACCTGTAAATCCCTTTCTTTCCAAGATTCTCTTCCAAATGAGTTTGTGAAATAAAAAAATATTTGAAACAAATTTCACAAACTTCAAAGATAAAACCTGATAAGAAAGGAAAATGATAAAAAATTCACAAGAAACTAAAAATTCTTTGTGAAATGTTTATGAAACTGTTTACAAAGTTGAAATAATGCGTTATAATAAACTTGTGAAAAAATTAACAAAGGATATCAATCCTTGAAAGCTATGGAGGAAAATATGGCTGATAAAAAAACTGTGACACCAGAAGAAAAGAAACTCGCTGCTGAAAAGCATGTCGATGGCTTGGTGCAAAAAGCTTTAGTTGCCCTTGAAGAAATGCGTAAGTTGGATCAAGAGCAAGTTGACTATATCGTAGCTAAAGCGTCAGTGGCAGCTTTGGATGCCCACGGAGAATTGGCTTTACATGCCTTTGAAGAAACAGGACGTGGTGTATTTGAAGATAAAGCAACTAAGAACTTGTTTGCTTGTGAACACGTAGTAAACAACATGCGCCACACTAAGACTGTTGGCGTTATCGAAGAAGACGATGTAACAGGTTTGACCCTTATCGCTGAACCAGTTGGTGTTGTTTGTGGTATCACTCCTACAACAAACCCAACATCAACAGCAATCTTTAAATCATTGATTTCATTGAAGACTCGTAATCCGATCGTCTTTGCCTTCCATCCATCAGCACAAGAATCATCTGCTCATGCAGCACGTATCGTCCGCGATGCAGCTATCGCAGCTGGTGCTCCTGAAAACTGTGTGCAATGGATTACTCAACCATCTATGGAAGCAACAAGTGCCCTTATGAACCACGAAGGTGTTGCGACAATCCTTGCAACAGGTGGTAATGCCATGGTTAAAGCCGCATACTCATGTGGTAAACCAGCTCTTGGGGTAGGTGCCGGAAACGTTCCAGCTTATGTTGAAAAATCAGCAAACATCCGTCAAGCAGCACACGATATCGTCATGTCTAAATCATTTGACAACGGTATGGTCTGTGCATCTGAACAAGCGGTTATCATTGATAAAGAAATTTACGATGAATTTGTAGCAGAGTTCAAATCTTACCACACTTACTTTGTAAACAAAAAAGAAAAAGCTCTTCTTGAAGAGTTCTGCTTTGGCGTGAAAGCAAACAGCAAAAACTGTGCTGGTGCAAAATTGAACGCTGATATCGTTGGTAAACCAGCAACTTGGATTGCAGAACAAGCAGGATTTACAGTTCCAGAAGGAACAAACATTCTTGCTGCTGAATGTAAAGAAGTTGGTGAAAACGAGCCATTGACTCGTGAAAAATTGTCACCAGTTATCGCAGTTTTGAAATCTGAAAGCCGTGAAGATGGTATTACTAAGGCTCGTCAAATGGTTGAATTTAACGGTCTTGGGCACTCAGCAGCTATCCACACAGCTGACGAAGAATTGACTAAAGAATTTGGTAAAGCTGTTAAAGCTATTCGTGTTATCTGTAACTCACCTTCTACTTTCGGTGGTATCGGGGACGTTTACAATGCCTTCTTGCCATCATTGACACTTGGATGTGGTTCTTACGGACGCAACTCAGTTGGGGATAACGTTAGTGCCATTAACCTCTTGAATATCAAAAAAGTCGGAAGACGGAGAAATAACATGCAATGGATGAAACTTCCTTCAAAAACATACTTTGAACGTGATTCAATTCAATACCTTCAAAAATGTCGTGACGTTGAACGTGTCATGATCGTTACTGACCATGCCATGGTAGAGCTTGGTTTCCTTGATCGTATCATCGAACAACTTGATCTTCGTCGCAATAAGGTTGTTTACCAAATCTTTGCTGATGTAGAACCAGATCCAGATATCACAACTGTAAACCGTGGTACTGAGATTATGCGTGCCTTCAAACCAGATACAATCATCGCTCTCGGTGGTGGATCTCCAATGGATGCTGCTAAAGTAATGTGGCTCTTCTATGAGCAACCAGAAGTGGACTTCCGTGACCTTGTCCAAAAATTCATGGATATCCGTAAACGTGCCTTCAAATTCCCATTGCTTGGTAAGAAGACTAAATTCATCGCGATTCCAACTACATCTGGTACAGGATCTGAAGTAACACCATTTGCCGTTATCTCTGATAAAGCAAACAACCGTAAATACCCAATCGCTGACTACTCATTGACACCAACTGTGGCAATCGTAGACCCTGCTTTGGTATTGACAGTTCCTGGATTTGTTGCTGCGGACACTGGTATGGACGTATTGACCCACGCGACTGAAGCTTACGTATCACAAATGGCTAGCGACTACACTGACGGTCTTGCACTTCAAGCTATCAAACTTGTATTCGAAAACCTTGAAAGTTCCGTTAAGAATGCAGACTTCCATTCACGTGAGAAAATGCATAACGCTTCAACAATCGCTGGTATGGCCTTTGCCAATGCCTTCCTAGGTATTTCTCACTCAATGGCCCATAAGATTGGTGCCCAATTCCACACAATCCACGGTCGTACAAATGCAATCTTGCTTCCATACGTCATCCGCTACAACGGTACACGTCCAGCTAAGACAGCAACATGGCCTAAGTACAACTACTACCGTGCAGATGAAAAATACCAAGATATCGCACGCATGCTTGGACTTCCAGCTTCTACTCCAGAAGAAGGTGTGGAATCTTACGCAAAAGCTGTCTACGAACTTGGTGAGCGCGTAGGTATCCAAATGAACTTCAAAGCACAAGGGATTGATGAAAAAGAATGGAAAGAACATTCTCGTGAATTGGCCTTCCTTGCTTATGAAGATCAATGTTCACCAGCTAACCCACGTCTTCCAATGGTTGACCATATGCAAGAAATCATCGAAGATTCTTACTATGGCTACAAAGAAAGACCAGGACGCCGTAAATAATTGTTTATCAGCCTAGAGGCGGGAGAAATCCTGTCTCTTTTTTTGTAATTCTATTTGAAAAACAGTATAATAACCGCATATATTTGTTTGAAAATCAAATCTTTTATAATCATGCGAGGGGCAAATGAACAAGATAAATGAGTTAGGGGATAAAGTGCGACTTTTAAGAGAGGAGAAAGGACTTAGTCGTCCAGTTTTTTGCGGGGATGAGTCTGAATTATCAGTCCGTCAGTTGGTGAGAATCGAAAAAGGAGAATTTCGACCGACTATAAAAACACTAGAATATATTGCAGATAGATTAGAAATTCCGTCCTATGTCTTGATGCCAGATTATAAGGAATTACCCAAGCGTTACCAAGAATTAAAGTACTTTCTTTTACATCACCCTGACTATGGAGACAAGGAGTTGCAGGAGCAGAAGGAAGAATATTTTGATGAGATTTTTGAATGTTTTTATGATGATTTGCCACGTGATGAGAAAGTGCTAGTGGATTGTCTTCAAGCTATAGATGCAGTGAGAATGACTAGTAATTCCTTATATGGAAGCAGTGTGATTGAGGACAGTCTTCAAGACTTGCTATCCAGAGATGTTTATAAAGCCGAGGATTTGTTGAAATTGAGACTGTATTTCAACTGTCAGTTAATGGATGGTTTAAATGTGGGTGAGATAAAAGAATCTGAGTATGAAACCATTCTTTGTTTTCATGATAAATTAAGTTCTCAGGTTGATAAGATAGAGTTCGATTGTTTGGACTTACTTAGAGATTCCTTGTTAGCTTCTTTAGCTTGTATAAAAATTATGGGGCTGTTTCATTATTTTAAGAGGACAGTCGAGACCTTAAATAAAATAGGACAAAAAACACGAGATTTCCAAAAGCAACCGATTGTCTTGATGGTGGAGTGGAAATATTATATTCAGACGGATTATGATACAGCCAAACAAAAGTATGAAGAAGCAAAAATGATGGCGAGGATGTTTGGTAATGAGAAGTTACTCGTTAGTTTAGATAAGGAATGGAGCGAAGACTTAGAAAGGTATTATTAAATGATTTATAGGAGTGACATTTCTGTCATTGGGGAAATGTCGCTTTTTTGTTACAATGAATTTTATACTCAATGAAAATCAAAGAGCAAACTAGGAAACTAGCTGCAGGCTGTACTTGAGTACGGTAAGGCGACGCTGACGTGGTTTGAAGAGATTTTCGTAGAGTATTACTTGATATACATCCAGAAGCAAACTAGGCAATAGAGAGAAAATTCTAAGTAGTAGGCCCATAGGGTAAAACAGTGCTGATGTCGCTTAAAGGATTTTCTATAAGTAGGATGTATGACGATAACAGTTTTAAACAAGGGGGAAAGAATGTCCATTTTATCAATTAAAAATATTTCAAAGTTTTACACTTTGGACGGTAAACATCAAGAACAGGCTCTAAGAAATATTAACCTGCAGATCGCAAAAGGTAAAATTACAGCGATTTACGGGCCGTCAGGCTGTGGCAAAACTAGTCTACTAAACATCATTAGCGGTTTAGACAGACAATATGAAGGAGTTTTAGAATTTAAAGGGGAATCCCTCCGTGACTTATCAGAGATTGAACTAACTCAATTTCGTAAAGATAAGATTGGATTTGTGTTTCAAAACTTTAACCTCATTCCTCATCAGTCTGTCTTGGACAATGTCAAGCTACCTCTCTATGTCAAAGATTTATCTGACAGGGAGATGACAATGATTGCAAAGGAGCAATTAAGTAACTTGGGCATGGAGCCTTTTATGGCTAAAAATGTTAAACAGCTTTCTGGTGGGCAAAAGCAACGTGTAGCAATCGCGCGTGCCTTGGTAAATCAGCCTGATATGATTGTAGCAGACGAGCCAACGGGTTCGCTGGATTCTCAATCCCAAGAAATGGTATTGGAAGTATTTAAAAATTTAGCCCAAACAGGGAAAACAGTACTGATTGTAACCCATAATCCAGAGGTTGCCGAATATGCAGATGTGATTATCAAAATGAAGGATGGTGAAGTCGTTGAAGAAGTCACAAAATAAAGGATTATCATTGAAAAATAAATTCAAACTTTCTTTAAATAACTTTATGGAAAGAAAGTGGCGTAACCTATTGATTGCGCTAGCAACCTCAATCGGTTTTGTAGGAGTCTTAATTTCTTTCGGCTTGGGAAATGCATTGATTTCGATGATTGATGAAAATACGAATGGAGGTCAAATCCCTTCTCAAGTTCAGATTGCTTTAAACACAAAAAATGTTGGACGAGGCTTTTTGAACCAAGATGATAAGAACTATATCACGGATACAGTTGGGAAAGAAGCTATTAAATATTTGGAGAGTCCTTTTGGGATGACCATGTCAAATATTACTATAGATGGGCAAGAAATGGATCTGAGTCAAACGATGCCTTCTTATGCTCAAGTAGTGAGTCTCTATGAGGATACAAGTATCTCTGTTAGTAGTAATGAGACGGACAAAGTGTTGGCTGGATCCCTCTATACTGATACAAATGAACAGGGATTAACGATTCCAATCAGCTTACTAAAAAATTGGAATGAACAGACAGGAAACAATCTGACAGCTACTGATCTTATTGGCAAACCAGTCTCAGCCAGCATTGTTGAAAATGCTGCCGAAGCTAGCAAAACTGCTCAATTTCAAACGAAGATTGTGCGTGTAATTAATGATGAAGATGACATGGAGGACAGTAACAGTTTCATGCCGTCTCATCAAATGGAAACGATTTTGAAAGAAGCTGGATTTACAAAAGCTGTATCTTATTTTATCTTGGAACTCAAAGATCCATCACAGACAAAAACGGTAACAGAAGAATTACAGAAAAATAAGAAGTATACTGTTCTTTCTCAACAGAAGGTTCTTGATATTGTGATTACCTTTATTCGTGTCATTCAGGGATTATTGATTGTACTTTCATCACAAGCTATTGTGGTAGCAGCGGTCATGATTGGTATCATTATTTACATCAATATTATGCAACGTTCTAAGGAAATAGGTGTCATGAAGGCAGTTGGTTATCAGAATCGTGATGTCAAAGGGATTTTTATTTACGAGGCTATCTGGATTGTAGGAATCGCCTTGCTACTGGCCTTTTTGGTAGCACAAGGGGTGGGAAGTTTGGCGAATGCGATTGTAAGTCACTTTTACCCATCCATCACTAAGGTTTTTGAATTAAATTTGTTATCTGTTTTAGGAACTCTAGTTTTCGCTCTCTTGCTTGGCTATGTATCAGCCTACTTCCCAGCGCGTAAAATTAGTAAAATGGACCCTGTAGAGTCGCTACGATATGAATAGTAAGGGAGTTCTTGATTTACAGACTTAAAAAGAAACTAACAGAGAAAAACAATGCCCGTACTTGCAATTAAACTTAAATAGTTATATAATAGGTTTGTTGAAAGGTGATTTGTAGTGATTCAAGTTACTCTTTTCACAATAAAAATTTCATGATTTTCATAAGGAGGAAATCACTAATGGTAGTTAAAGTTGGTATTAACGGTTTCGGACGTATCGGTCGTCTTGCTTTCCGTCGTATCCAAAACGTAGAAGGTGTTGAAGTTACACGCATCAACGACCTTACAGATCCAGTTATGCTTGCACACTTGTTGAAATACGACACAACTCAAGGTCGTTTCGACGGTACTGTTGAAGTTAGAGAAGGTGGATTTGAAGTTAACGGTAAATTCATCAAAGTTTCTGCTGAACGTGATCCAGAACAAATCGACTGGGCTAACGACGGTGTAGAAATCGTTCTTGAAGCTACTGGTTTCTTTGCTAAGAAAGCAGCTGCTGAAAAACACTTGCACGCTGGTGGAGCTAAAAAAGTTGTTATCACTGCTCCTGGTGGAAACGACGTTAAAACAGTTGTATTCAACACTAACCACGACGTTCTTGACGGTACTGAAACAGTTATCTCAGGTGCTTCATGTACTACAAACTGCTTGGCTCCTATGGCTAAAGCTCTTCAAGACAACTTTGGTGTTGTAGAAGGATTGATGACTACTATCCACGCTTACACTGGTGACCAAATGATCCTTGACGGACCACACCGTGGTGGTGACCTTCGCCGTGCTCGCGCTGGTGCTGCAAACATCGTTCCTAACTCAACTGGTGCTGCTAAAGCTATCGGTCTTGTAATCCCAGAATTGAACGGTAAACTTGACGGATCTGCACAACGTGTTCCAACTCCAACTGGATCAGTTACTGAATTGGTAGCAGTTCTTGAAAAGAACGTTACTGTTGATGAAGTGAACGCAGCTATGAAAGCAGCTTCAAACGAATCATACGGTTACACAGAAGATCCAATCGTATCTTCAGATATCGTAGGTATGTCTTACGGTTCATTGTTTGACGCAACTCAAACTAAAGTTCTTGACGTTGACGGTAAACAATTGGTTAAAGTTGTATCATGGTACGACAACGAAATGTCATACACTGCACAACTTGTTCGTACTCTTGAATACTTCGCAAAAATCGCTAAATAATTCATGAGTCGATAAAAAGCAAGGCCTCTTGGTCTTGCTTTTCTTATATGGAAAAATGGATGGCACAACAATCATCCATTCTTTTTTAATTCTTTTTCAAAAGTATCTGAAAGGGTAGTGAAGCTTAATTTCTCTAAAGTAAGTGGATGGGTAAAGGACAGACGAAAGGCGTGGAGCATAAGCCGACTTGTCTTTGATTTGCTATTATAGAGAGGGTCGCCCAAAATAGGGAAGTTATGATGCGAAAGGTGCACACGAATCTGATGGGTTCGCCCTGTCTTTAGTTTGCAACGAACCAAGGAAGTTTTGTTTGGGAATTGCTTTAATCTGCTTACATGTGTTTCAGCGTATTGACCGTTTTTTGTATCAACTATTCTTTTTCTGCGGTCATGACGATCACGTCCGATTTTGTCTTTGAAGACAAGTTCTTTCTTGTTGATATTTCCATCAACTAGTGCCCAATATTCCCGAGAAATTTCTTTTTTCTCTAGTAAGCGATTGAGAATGGGTAGGATAAATGGATTTTTGGCAAAGAGGACTAAACCACTGGTTTCCATGTCCAGACGATGAACGACATAGCAGGTTTGGCCAACATAGGCACTGACATGGTTAAGAAGGGCGATTTCGTTTGGCTGATTACCATGCGTTTTCATCCCCTCTGGTTTGCTGACAATAATCAAGTGTTGATCTTGATAAACCTCTTGGACGAGGTCAGGGTTGCCCCAAGGAATTTCCTTTTTGGGGTAGTCTTCCTCGTCAAAAGTCAATTGGCAAACATCTCCAGGATTTACCGTCTCGTTCCAATGAACTTCTCGCTGATTAATCAAAATGTGTTTCTTGATTCTCAAAAAATGACGGATTTTTCTAGGGATGAGGAGTTGCTCCTCTAGTAATTGCTTCACCGTCATTTGAGGTAGAGAGGCGGGTAAAGTAAAAATGAATTTCATACAGATATTGTAACAAAAAAAGCCCTATTTGGATAGGAAATAGCTAAATTCTTGTCTTCCTATGATGAAGATGATAAAATAAACGCATGAAATTAGATAAATTATTTGAGAAATTTCTTTCTCTTTTTAAAAAAGAAACAAGTGAATCAGAGGATTCTGATTCTACTAGCTTGCGTCGTTCTCGCAGTGATAGGAAAAAATTAGCCCAAGTAGGTCCAATTCGAAAATTCTGGCGTCGCTATCATCTAACAAAGATTGTCCTTATACTAGGTTTGAGTGCAGGCTTGCTAGTTGGAACCTATTTGTTTGCTGTAGCTAAGTCAACCAATGTCAATGATTTGCAAAACGCCTTGAAAACTCGGACTATCATTTTTGACCGTGAAGAAAAAGAGGCCGGTGCCTTGTCTGGTCAAAAGGGAACCTACGTTGAACTGACTGATATCAGTAAAAATTTGCAGAATGCCGTTATTGCGACAGAAGACCGTTCCTTCTATAAAAATGACGGGATTAACTATGGTCGTTTTTTCTTGGCGATTGTCACTGCTGGTCGTTCAGGTGGTGGTTCTACTATTACCCAACAGCTAGCTAAAAACGCTTATTTGTCACAGGATCAAACTGTTGAGAGAAAAGCGAAAGAATTTTTCCTTGCCTTAGAATTAACCAAAAAATATAGTAAGGATCAAATTCTAACTATGTACCTTAACAACGCCTATTTTGGAAATGGTGTATGGGGTGTAGAAGATGCGAGTAAGAAATACTTTGGAGTTTCTGCATCAGAAGTGAGTCTGGATCAAGCTGCGACTCTGGCAGGGATGCTCAAAGGACCGGAACTGTATAACCCCTTGAATTCTGTAGAAGATTCTACCAATCGGCGCGACACTGTCTTACAAAATATGGTTGCAGCAGGTTACATTGATAAAAACCAAGAAACCGAAGCTGCAGAAGTTGATATGACTTCGCAATTGCACGATAAGTATGAAGGGAAAATTTCAGATTACCGCTATCCTTCTTATTTTGACGCGGTGGTTAATGAAGCCGTTTCTAAGTATAATCTAACAGAGGAAGAAATCGTAAATAATGGCTACCGCATTTATACAGAGTTGGATCAAAACTACCAAGCAAATATGCAGGTTGTCTATGAAAATACATCGCTATTTCCGAGAGCAGAGGATGGAACATTTGCACAATCAGGAAGTGTCGCTCTTGAACCGAAAACAGGAGGAGTTCGTGGAGTTGTCGGTCAAGTTGCTGACAATGATAAAATTGGATTCCGGAATTTCAACTATGCAACTCAATCAAAACGTAGCCCTGGCTCTACAATTAAGCCTTTAGTTGTTTATACGCCAGCAGTTGAGGCAGGTTGGGCTTTGAACAAGCAGTTGGATAACCATACCATGAAGTATGACAACTATAAGGTAGATAACTATGCAGGAATCAAAAAGAGTCGAGAAGTTCCCATGTATCAAGCCTTGGCAGAATCGCTTAATCTACCTGCTGTTGCTACTGTTAATGATTTGGGTGTTGATAAGGCTTTTGAGGCAGGCGAAAAATTTGGACTCAACATGGAAAAGGTAGACCGTGTTCTTGGTGTCGCTTTAGGAAGCGGTGTCGAAACCAATCCTCTTCAAATGGCTCAAGCATATGCTGCCTTTGCAAATGAAGGTTTAATGCCGGAAGCTCATTTTATTAGTAGAATTGAAAATGCTAGTGGTCAGGTCATTGCGAGTCATAAAAATTCACAAAAACGAGTGATTGATAAAGCTGTAGCTGACAAGATGACTAGTATGATGTTGGGGACATTCACCAATGGTACCGGTATTAGTTCATCGCCTGCAGACTATGTCATGGCAGGGAAAACTGGAACAACTGAAGCAGTTTTCAATCCGGAGTACACAAGTGACCAGTGGGTAATTGGTTATACTCCGGATGTAGTGATTAGCCACTGGCTTGGCTTTCCGACCACTGATGAAAATCACTATCTAGCTGGCTCTACTTCAAACGGTGCAGCCCATATCTTTAGAAACATTGCCAATACCATTTTACCTTATACGCCAGGAAGTACCTTTACGGTTGAAAATGCTTATAAGCAAAATGGAATTGCACCAGCCAATACAAAAAGACAAGTACAAACCAATGATAATAGCCAGACAGATGATAATTTGTCTGATATTCGAGGACGTGCGCAAAGTCTAGTAGATGAGGCTAGTCGGGCTATCTCGGATGCTAAGATTAAGGAAAAAGCTCAAACAATATGGGATTCGGTAGTCAATCTATTTCGCTAAGATGCTTGTCAAAGCCTAGCTTTCTTGTTATAATAGATAAGATGGAGGCGTTATGGCACTAAAAAAAGCAAGCCTAGCTTGTGCGGTTTGTGGTTCTAGAAACTATTCAATCAAGATTAGTGGAAACCCCAAGCCTACACGACTAGAAGTAAATAAATTTTGTAAGCATTGTGGCAAGTACACTACACACAGAGAAACGAGATAGGAGAGAGCGATGCGTTTTATTGGAGATATTTTTAGACTTCTTAAAGACACAACATGGCCAACTCGCAAGGAAAGCTGGAGAGATTTTCGTTCTATTATGGAATACACAGCTTTCTTTGTAGTAATTATTTACATTTTTGACCAGTTGATTGTTTCAGGTTTGATTCGATTTATTAACATTTTTTAGAAGGTTAGTGGAGTTAATTACACTAGAAATCTTCTATTTATGAAAGGAAATATCATGGATAGTTTTGATAAAGGGTGGTTTGTTTTACAAACTTATTCTGGTTATGAAAATAAGGTAAAAGAAAATCTATTACAACGTGCACAAACCTACAATATGTTGGATAATATTCTACGCGTTGAAATTCCAACACAAACAGTGCAAGTTGAAAAAAATGGAAAGAGAAAAGAAGTAGAAGAAAATCGCTTTCCAGGTTATGTTCTTGTAGAAATGGTCATGACAGATGAAGCTTGGTTTGTTGTTCGAAACACACCAAATGTTACAGGATTCGTCGGATCTCACGGAAATAGATCAAAACCAACACCATTATTGGAACAAGAAATTCGTGACATTTTGGTATCTATGGGACAAACTGTTCAAGAATTTGATTTCGATGTTGAGGTTGGTCAAACTGTACGTATTATTGATGGAGCTTTTGCAGATTATACCGGTAAGATTACGGAGATTGATAACAATAAAGTGAAGATGATTATCTCTATGTTTGGTAATGACACGGTTGCAGAAGTAAACCTAAACCAAATCGCAGAATTATAACCCAAAGAGAGGCAAGACCTCTCTTTTTTTGTGCAGTTGAGGAGCTAAAGGGAACAGAATAGGGGAAATGGAACAAATGTGTTTTCTAATCTGTTAAACTGTATCTAGAAAGGGGAAAAGCATGATTAAAGAATTGTATGAAGAAGTTCAAAGCATTGTATATAAGTGTAGAAATGAATATTACCTTCATTTGTGGGAGTTATCGGACTGGGATCAAGAGGGAATGTTTTGCCTACATGAATTGATTAGTAGCGAAGAAGGGCTAGTAGACGATATTTCTCGTTTACGTAAATACTTCAAAACAAAATTCCGGAATCGAATTCTAGATTATCTCCGTAAACAAGAAAGTCAAAAACGGAGATATGATAAAGAGCTTTATGAAGAAGTGGGTGAGATAAGTCATCGTATAAGTGAGGGAGGACTCTGGCTAGATGACTATTATCTCTTTCATGAAACACTAAGAGATTATAGAAACAAACAAAATAAAGAGCAACGAGAAGAGTTAGAACGCGTCTTAAGAAATGAACGATTCCGAGGTCGTCAAAGAGTATTAAGAGACTTACGTATTGTGTTTAAAGAGTTTGACATCCGTACTCATTAGGAATTCATGCAAAAAAGTAAAAAAGTTTAAAAAAGGTGTTGACAAAAAACAAAAAG
>NZ_JAPVZL010000012.1:0-65187 GCF_041432365.1 Streptococcus sp. 20925_1_69 | reverse complement strand
TATTCCGCCATAGCTCAGTTGGTAGTAGCGCATGACTGTTAATCATGATGTCGTAGGTTCGAGTCCTACTGGCGGAGTAGTTAATTAAAGGAGGTTTCAACCTCTTTTCTGTTATGTAATTAAAACTTTTTATCAACTGTAGTGGGTTGAAGAAAAGCTAAGATTGAGAAAGGACACATTTCGACCTTTCTTTTTTGATGTTTAGAGCGATAAAAATCCGTTTTTTGAAGTTTTCAAAGTTCCGAAATCCGAATGCATTTCTCTTGATAAGTTTGATGAGATTATTAGTCGCTTCTAATTTGGCGTTAGAATGGGGATGAACCTGTTCTAGATTGTCCTCGATAAGTCCGAAAAATTTGTCTGTGAAAGTAAAAGAGTAAGAGCTGATTGACATTGTAGTGGTGTTTCAAGTCTTCTGAATAGCTCAAAAGCTTGTCTAGAATCTCTTTATTCGTTAAGTGCATACGAAAAGTAGGGCGGTAAAAACGTTTATCACTCAGTTTACGACTATCCTGTTGAATGAGCTTCCAGTAACGTTTGATAGCCTTATATTCATGAGATTTTCGATCAACTGATTCATGATTTGAACACGCATACGACTCATAGCACGGCTAAGGTTTTGCACAATGTGAAAACGATTTAGAACGATTTTAGCACATGGAAAAAGCTATTTAGCTAAGGCATAGTAGGGACTAAATATATCCATAGTAATGATTTTCACCTGCCAATGAACAGCTCTATCGTAGCGCAGAAAGTGATTTCGAATGATAGCCTGTGTTCTACCCTCAAGACAGTTATGATATTGAGCTTATCAAAATCTTGCGTAATGAAACTCATCTTTTCCTTAGTGAAGGCATACTCGTCCCACGACATAATTTCAGGAAGTCGACTAAAGTTATGATTAAAGTGGAAGTCATTGAGCTTTCGAATGACAGTTGAAGTTGAAATGGAAAGTTGATGGGCAATATCGGTCATAGAAGTCTTTTCAATCAGCTTTTGCGCAATCTTTTGGTTGATGATACGAGGAATTTGGTGATTTTTCTTGACGATAGAAGTTTCAGACACCATCATTTTCGAGCACTGATAGCACTTAAACCGACGCTCTCTAAGTAGAATTCTAGTAGGCATACCAGTCGTTTCGAGGTAAGGAATCTTAGAATGTTTTTGAAAGCCATAATTCTTCATTTAACTTCCGCAATCAGGGCAAGATGGGGCGTCGTAGTCCAGTTTAGCGATGATTTCCTTATGTGTACCCCTATTGATGATATCCATAATTTAGAAATTAGGGTCTGTAAGCTCTAGTAATTTTGTGATAAAGTGTAATTGTTCCATATGATTCTTTCTAATGATGGTTTGGTGTCTTTTCATTATAAATATTATGGAATTTTTTCCTATCCTAAAAAATAGGTTCCACAATATCTATAGAGGATTTTACCACTACAAATATTATAGTTACTTTTCTTTTTAATAATTATTAAGTGCTTCATTTCTATTCAATCACTTTATAGCTTAAACTGAGAAAGATTCAATGCAAAGGTTAATTTTTGTAAATCATTTATAGGAAATTTTTTATTTTTAGGGATTTAATAGTTTGTTTTTGATGTAAGATATTTATTTCTATTCTGTCAACTTTTCCTATTTTTTCTCTTGTTGAGGTTGGTATTTTAACAATTCAGGAATTATTAAAGATTAATTAAAATTTTTTGTTAGAATAAGATCATAAAAAGTAAAGGAGTGTATGCTTATGCTACAAAATATTTATGATCAGATGACTGATTTCTATGACAGTATCGAAGAAGAGTATGCTACTTTCTTTGGTAATAGTTGGGACTGGGAACATTTTCATTTTAAATTTTTGATTTATTATTTAGTTAGATATGGTATTGGGTGTCGTAGGGATTTTATCGTTTACCATTATCGTGTTGCTTATCGTTTGTATCTTGAAAAGATGATAATGAAACAAGGTTTTGTTGCTTGTTGAGATAGTCTGAGTTAATTTCCGAACAAACTTACTTTTTTATGGCAATATAACAATAAATAGCTAGTTATTTTTCTAAATCATTTTTTAATAGTTGGAAATAGCAAATCTTTCTATTGTTTCTTCTTGATAAAAAGGCGATTTTTTCTTATAATAAATTGTAAGATATAATTGCAGGTGAGATTCCTGCCATGTATGTGAGAAAGGAAGAGCCTGAGGGCTCAGACAAGATTATGACTTCAGTTGTTGTTGTAGGTACCCAATGGGGTGATGAAGGTAAAGGGAAGATTACAGATTTCCTTTCAGCGAATGCAGAAGTGATTGCACGTTACCAAGGTGGTGATAATGCAGGTCACACGATTGTGATTGATGGTAAGAAGTTTAAATTGCACTTGATTCCATCTGGAATTTTCTTCCCTGAAAAAATCTCTGTCATTGGGAATGGAATGGTTGTAAATCCTAAATCTCTTGTGAAAGAGTTGAGCTATCTTCATGAGGAAGGTGTGACAACTGATAACTTACGTATTTCTGATCGTGCGCATGTTATTTTGCCTTATCATATCGAGTTGGATCGTTTGCAAGAAGAAGCTAAGGGCGACAATAAGATTGGTACTACAATCAAGGGAATCGGTCCAGCTTATATGGACAAGGCTGCTCGTGTTGGGATTCGTATCGCAGATCTTTTAGATAAAGATATTTTCCGTGAGCGTTTAGAACGTAACCTTGCTGAAAAGAATCGTCTTTTTGAAAAATTGTATGATAGTAAAGCTATCGCCTTCGATGATATTTTTGAAGAGTATTATGAATATGGTCAACAAATCAAGAAATATGTGACAGACACATCTGTCATTTTGAATGATGCGCTTGATAACGGTAAACGTGTGCTTTTTGAAGGTGCACAAGGAGTTATGCTAGATATTGACCAAGGTACTTATCCATTTGTTACGTCATCAAACCCTGTAGCTGGTGGTGTGACAATTGGTTCTGGTGTTGGTCCAAGTAAGATTGACAAGGTTGTAGGTGTATGTAAAGCCTATACGAGTCGTGTAGGAGACGGTCCTTTCCCAACTGAGTTGTTTGATGAAGTGGGAGAACGTATCCGTGAAGTAGGTCATGAATATGGTACAACAACTGGTCGTCCACGTCGTGTGGGTTGGTTTGACTCAGTTGTGATGCGTCATAGTCGTCGCGTTTCTGGTATTACTAATCTTTCATTGAACTCTATCGATGTTTTGAGTGGTTTAGATACAGTGAAAATCTGTGTGGCCTATGATCTTGATGGTCAACGTATTGACTATTATCCAGCTAGTCTTGAGCAATTGAAGCGTTGCAAGCCTATCTATGAAGAGTTACCAGGTTGGTCAGAAGATATTACTGGAGTTCGTAATTTGGAAGATCTTCCTGAGAATGCGCGTAACTATGTTCGTCGTGTGAGTGAATTGGTTGGCGTTCGTATTTCTACTTTCTCAGTAGGTCCTGGTCGTGAACAAACAAATATTTTAGAAAGTGTTTGGTCCTAAGAGATTTTTAAGATTTGTTTAAGATAGGTCGGGTATACTATAGACAGTTACAAGAAGACCTCCTAACTTGTTGTAACAAATATCCTAAACTTTTCTTTTTCATAATAATCTCCCTATAAAGTCACCGCATTCGGTGGCTTTTTTTGTCTTGGTATTCATGATATAATAAAATCGATAAGTAGGAAAAGAGAAACGGATGAATTATACAGTTGAAGAAAAAGAAGTCTTTATGAGAGAGGCATTGAAAGAGGCTGAGATTGCTCTTGAACACGATGAAATTCCAATTGGTTGTGTGATTGTCAAGGACGGAGAAATCATTGGCCGTGGGCATAATGCGCGTGAGGAGTTGCAACGAGCGATTATGCATGCGGAGATTATGGCAATAGAGCATGCGAACCTGAGTGAGGAGAGCTGGCGCTTGCTGGATTGCACGCTTTTTGTGACCATTGAGCCGTGTGTCATGTGTAGTGGGGCGATTGGACTCGCCCGTATTCCAAACGTGGTCTATGGGGCTAAAAACCAGAAATTTGGCGCTGCTGGGAGTTTGTACGATATCTTGACAGATGAGCGTCTCAATCATCGTGTGGAGGTTGAAACGGGAATTTTGGAAGATGAATGCGCAGCTATTATGCAGGACTTTTTTAGAAATAGACGGAAAAAATAATTTTTCTTTTAAAATGAATAGGAATGTGATATAATAAATAGTGGAGCAACAGTTCTGCGTGAAGCGGGTCAGGGGAGGAATCCAGCAGCCCTAAGCGATTTGAATTGTGTGCTCTTTTTTTCGTGCTTTTTCCGAATAAATAAGATAGAATAATCTAGAATAAATGATAATAGAAAAGAGAAGAATATGAAAATTCGTGGTTTTGAATTGGTTTCGACTTTTACAGATAAAAATTTATTGCCCAAGCGTGAGACAGCGCATGCGGCTGGTTACGACTTAAAGGTTGCTGTGCGTACGGTTATTGCGCCAGGAGAGATTGTCTTGGTTCCGACAGGGGTTAAGGCTTATATGCAGCCGACTGAGGTGCTCTACCTCTATGATCGTTCTTCAAATCCTCGTAAGAAGGGATTGGTTTTAATTAATTCAGTTGGGGTTATTGATGGGGATTATTATGGAAATCCTGGGAATGAAGGGCATATTTTTGCTCAGATGAAGAATATCACAGACCAAGAGGTTGTTCTTGAGGTTGGGGAACGTGTGGTCCAGGCTGTCTTTGCTCCTTTCTTAATCGCAGATGGAGATGCGGCTGATGGCGTGCGAATTGGTGGATTTGGATCGACTGGGCACTAGGATGAAGATTATCTTTGTACGTCATGGGGAGCCAGATTATAGTATGCTTGATAAACTTGAAAATCCGCGACTCTATAGTGGTTTTGGTCGTGATTTAGCACCATTGACAGGAAAAGGTCGCAGTCTGGCAAAAGAAGTTACTAAAACTGCATGTTTTGGAAAGGCAGAGATTATTATTTCATCGTCTGTGACGAGGGCTTTAGAAACAGCCCATTATATAGCGGTTGAAACAGGATTGGACTTATTTGTGGAGCCGTTTTTTCATGAGTGGCGTCCAGACTTAAATGGTACTAACTCTGATTTAACTAGTGTATTGGTAGCTCATGAATATTATCTAAAACATCAAGGAGGTTTAGCTGAAGATTCTCCTCATCGCTATGAAACTGCTCTGGAGATGCGTCATCGTTTTTTAAGAACTTTGGAAAAATATAAAAATTATAAAACTATTATCATCGTAACTCACGGAATGCTCATGCGCCAGTTTGTGCCAAATGAGAAGATTGATTTTTGCCAAATGATTGAGTGTAAGTTAGAGATATAGAAAGAGGTTTATCATCGCAAAGAAAAAAGCGACATTTGTATGTCAAAATTGTGGGTATAATTCCCCTAAATATCTGGGACGTTGCCCCAACTGTGGGTCTTGGTCTTCTTTTGTAGAAGAGGTTGAGGTTGCTGAAGTCAAGAATGCGCGTGTGTCCTTAACAGGTGAGAAAACCAAGCCCATGAAACTGGCTGAAGTGACCTCCATCAATGTTAATCGAACCAAGACAGAGATGGAGGAATTCAACCGTGTACTTGGAGGCGGAGTGGTACCAGGAAGTCTCGTCCTCATCGGTGGGGATCCTGGAATCGGGAAATCAACCCTTCTCCTACAAGTCTCAACCCAGTTGTCTCAAGTGGGGACAGTTCTCTATGTCAGTGGGGAGGAGTCTGCCCAGCAGATTAAACTACGAGCAGAGCGCTTGGGAGATATTGATAGCGAGTTTTATCTCTATGCAGAGACCAATATGCAGAGTGTTCGAGCTGAGGTGGAGCGCATCCAGCCAGACTTCCTCATCATTGACTCTATCCAGACCATTATGTCTCCTGAGATTTCAGGGGTGCAGGGGTCTGTTTCTCAAGTGCGTGAGGTGACGGCTGAACTCATGCAGCTGGCTAAAACTAATAACATCGCCATCTTTATCGTTGGTCATGTGACCAAGGAAGGAACCTTAGCTGGTCCGCGTATGTTGGAACATATGGTGGATACGGTGCTTTACTTTGAAGGGGAACGTCACCATACCTTTCGTATTTTGAGAGCGGTCAAAAACCGTTTTGGCTCCACTAATGAGATTGGGATTTTTGAGATGCAGTCGGGTGGATTGGTTGAGGTCCTCAATCCGAGCCAAGTTTTCCTAGAGGAGCGTTTGGATGGGGCGACTGGTTCGTCAATCGTTGTGACTATGGAAGGGACGCGTCCGATTTTGGCGGAGGTTCAGGCTTTGGTAACACCGACCATGTTTGGAAATGCCAAGCGTACTACGACAGGACTTGATTTTAATCGTGCTAGTCTGATTATGGCTGTTTTGGAAAAGCGTGCAGGTCTTCTCTTGCAAAATCAGGATGCCTATCTCAAATCTGCTGGCGGTGTCAAATTGGATGAACCTGCGATAGACTTGGCCGTTGCGGTTGCTATTGCTTCGAGCTACAAGGACAAGCCAACTAATCCTCAGGAATGTTTTGTGGGAGAACTGGGATTGACAGGAGAAATTCGGCGCGTGAATCGTATCGAGCAACGTATCAATGAAGCTGCTAAACTGGGCTTTACTAAGATTTATGTACCCAAGAATTCCTTGACAGGAATCACTCCGCCTAAGGAAATTCAGGTTATTGGGGTAACCACGATTCAGGAAGTTTTGAAAAAGGTCTTTGCATAATCCGTGACAAATCCTCTTAAAAATGATAAGATAGGAGAAATATTTGACTATCAAATTTTCGAGGAGGGAATTGTGTCGTATTTTGAACAGTTTATGCAAGCCAATCAGGCTTATGTTGCCCTACATGGGCAGTTAAATCTGCCACTTAAACCCAAAACTAGAGTAGCCATTGTGACCTGTATGGACTCTCGTTTGCACGTTGCGCAAGCTTTAGGTTTGGCACTTGGGGATGCTCATATCTTGCGGAATGCAGGTGGTCGAGTGACAGAAGACATGATTCGTTCGCTGGTTATTTCCCAGCAGCAAATGGGGACAAGAGAGATTGTGGTGTTGCACCATACAGACTGTGGTGCTCAGACTTTTGAAAATGGTCCTTTTCAGGAGTATTTAAAAGAGGAACTAGGTGTCGATGTGTCAGACCAGGACTTCTTGCCCTTCCAAGATATAGAGGAGAGTGTGCGAGAGGATATGCAACTCCTTATCGAGTCTCCCCTAATACCAGATGATGTCATTATCTCTGGTGCTATTTACGATGTGGATACAGGAAGTATGACAGTCGTAGAATTGTAAAAAATTCATTTAGAAAGAAAGTGTATGAAGAAAAACAGTATTTTATTTATTTTTATCTTATTACTATGTATTGGTTTGCAGTATGAAACTATCTACTATACGGACGGTTCGATGTCAGGTGCGGAATATGGACTAATGGGAGTTTCTATCTTTCTAGCTCTCTTTTACATGATTCCGGCTCTTTATTTCCTTTTCCGTATTGGGAAAAAATGGGAATTACCAAAGAAGGCCTTGATTCTGTCTTTATTGGGTGGGATGTTCCTTTCAGGCTGGTTGTCTAGCTTTGCGAATACCTATATCCATGATTTGCTGGGCGTTCTTTTCCCAGATAGTGCATTTTTAAATGCCTTTGAAAGTGCGATTGTGGCTCCTTTAGTAGAAGAACCCTTGAAATTATTGCCACTTGTTTTTGTTTTGGCTTTGGTTCCTGTGCGAAAATTAAAATCTTTGTTTTTACTAGGGATTGCTTCTGGTTTGGGATTTCAAATGATTGAGGATATTGGCTATATTCGTACGGATTTGCCAGAGGGATTTGACTTTACTATTTCGAGAATTTTAGAGCGTATCATCTCAGGAATTGCCTCTCACTGGACTTTTTCAGGTCTAGCTGTAGTGGGTGTTTACTTGCTTTACAGAGCCTATAAAGGACAGAAGGTTGGCAAGAAAGAGGGTTTTATTTTCCTAGGTTTAGCTTTGGGAACTCACTTCTTGTTTAACTCTCCTTTTGTTGAATTGGAGACAGAGTTGCCATTAGCTATTCCAGTGGTTACGGCTATTACTCTTTATGGTTTTTATCAGGCTTATCGCTTTGTTGAGAAGCATAATGAGTTGATGAACTAGAATATTTTTCACAAGAATGATGCAAGGGTACAAATATGGTGCCCTTCTTTTATTTTTGATTGAAAAATAGTGTAAAAAGCGCTACAATGGTAGATGGAAAAATCTTGTGAAAAGCACAAGCGATACATATATACCGGAGGAAATCATGTCTTTTTCTGATTTAAAGCTGTTTGCCCTTTCTTCTAATCAAGAATTGGCAGAACGTGTGGCGCAGGAGATTGGGATAGAGTTGGGGAAATCAAGTGTTCGCCAATTTTCAGATGGAGAGATTCAGGTCAACATTGAAGAATCAATCCGTGGGAAACACGTCTTTATCCTACAATCAACTAGTTCGCCTGTAAATGACAATCTGCTTGAAATTTTGATTATGGTAGATGCTTTGAAGCGTGCGAGTGCAGAATCTGTCAATGTTGTCATGCCTTACTATGGGTATGCACGTCAGGATAGAAAGGCGAGAGCGCGTGAGCCAATCACTTCAAAACTTGTCGCAAATATGCTTGAAGTAGCTGGAGTGGATCGTTTGTTGACCATCGACTTGCATGCTGCGCAGATTCAAGGATTCTTTGATATTCCTGTGGATCACTTGATGGGTGCTCCTCTGATTGCGGATTATTTTGAGCGTCGTGGCATGGTTGGTTCTGACTATGTGGTTGTCAGCCCAGACCATGGAGGGGTGACTCGTGCTCGTAAGTTGGCAGAATTTTTGAAAACATCTATTGCTATCATTGATAAACGTCGTAGTGTTGATAAGATGAATACTAGTGAAGTCATGAACATCATCGGTAAGGTCGAAGGCAAGACTTGTATCTTGATTGATGATATGATTGATACTGCTGGAACGATTTGTCACGCTGCAGATGCCCTTGCGGAAGCTGGTGCTGTTGAAGTATATGCAAGCTGTACGCACCCAGTTCTTTCTGGTCCTGCTATGGACAATATCCAAAAATCAGCTATTAAGAAATTGGTTGTTTTGGATACCATCTATCTGCCAGAAGAGCGTTTGATTGATAAGATTGAGCAGATTTCAATCGCTCATCTATTAGGAGATGCTATCGTGCGTATCCATGAAAAACGCCCACTTTCTCCACTTTTCAGTATTGAGAAAAAGATTTAATGACCAAGCCTGAGATAATTCTCAGGTTTTTTTCGTCTATTTATTCGGAAAAAGTATGAAAAATACTTGCTCTGGCTCTTCCCAATGGTATTTTTTGGTGCTTTCCTTTATAATGGGTGTATGGATAAGAAAAAATTATTATTGATTGATGGGTCTTCTGTTGCTTTTCGGGCGTTTTTTGCGCTCTATCAGCAGTTGGACCGTTTTAAGAATGCGGCTGGTTTGCATACCAATGCGATTTATGGCTTTCAGTTGATGTTGAGCCATTTGTTGGAGCGGATTGAGCCTAGTCATATTTTGGTGGCTTTTGATGCGGGAAAGACGACCTTCCGGACAGAGATGTATGCGGACTATAAGGGTGGTCGGGCTAAGACTCCGGATGAGTTTCGTGAGCAATTTCCTTTCATTCGTGAGTTGCTGGATCATATGGGGATTCGTCACTATGAGTTGGCTCAGTATGAGGCGGATGACATTATTGGGACACTAGATAAATTAGCTGAGCAAGATGGTTTTGATATTACCATTGTCAGTGGGGACAAGGATTTGATTCAGCTGACGGATGAGCATACGGTGGTTGAAATTTCCAAGAAAGGTGTGGCTGAGTTTGAGGCCTTTACGCCAGAATATCTTATGGAAAAGATGGGCATCACACCGACTCAGTTTATCGATCTCAAGGCGCTTATGGGAGATAAGTCGGATAATATCCCTGGGGTGACCAAAATCGGAGAAAAGACGGGTATCAAGCTCTTGCTGGAGCATGGTTCGCTTGAGGGGATTTATGAAAATATCGATGAGATGAAGGCTTCTAAGATGAAGGAAAATCTTATCAATGATAAGGAACAGGCCTTTTTGTCTAAAACACTGGCGACCATTGATACCAAGGCACCGATTGAGATTGGTTTGGAGGATTTGGTCTATAGTGGTCCAGATGTTGAAAATCTCGGGAAATTCTACGATGAGATGGGCTTCAAACAGCTCAAGCAGGCTTTAAATGTGTCGTCAGCTGATGTGGCTGAGAGTTTGGACTTTACTATCGTTGACCAAATCAGTCAAAATATGCTGAGTGAAGAGTCTATCTTCCATTTTGAGCTTTTTGGTGAGAATTACCATACGGATGATTTGGTTGGTTTTGCTTGGTCTTGTGGGGATAAGCTCTATGCCACAGACAAACTTGAACTTTTGCAAGAGCCGATTTTCAAGGACTTTCTAGAAAAAACACCTCTGAAAGTTTATGACTTTAAGAATGCTAAAGTTCTCTTGCATCGTTTTGGTGTGGATTTGCAGGCGCCTGCTTTTGATAGCCGTTTGGCTAAATACCTCCTTTCGACTGTGGAGGACAATGAAATTGCGACCATCGCTAGTCTTTATGGTCAGACTTATTTGGTTGATGATGAGACTTTCTATGGTAAGGGTGTCAAAAAGGCCATTCCTAAACGTGAGAAATTCTTGGAACATTTGGCTCGTAAGCTTGCTGTTTTGGTCGAAACAGAGCCTATTTTGCTTGAAAAACTCAGCGAAAATGGGCAATTAGAGCTTCTTTATGATATGGAGCAACCTCTGGCTTTTGTCCTTGCCAAGATGGAAATTGCTGGGATTACGGTCAAGAAAGAGACCTTGCTTGAGATGCAGGCTGAAAATGAGCTTGTCATTGAAAAACTGACTCAGGAGATTTACGAACTGGCTGGTGAGGAGTTTAATATCAACTCGCCTAAGCAGTTGGGGGTACTTCTCTTTGAAAAATTGGGACTTCCTCTAGAATACACTAAAAAAACCAAGACTGGATACTCGACAGCGGTGGATGTCTTGGAGCGCCTGGCTCCTATTGCTCCGATTGTTAAGAAAATTCTCGATTACCGTCAGATTGCCAAGATTCAGTCTACTTATGTGATTGGCTTGCAGGACTGGATTTTAGCTGATGGAAAGATTCACACGCGTTATGTGCAGGATTTGACCCAGACTGGGCGTCTGTCTAGTGTGGATCCAAACTTGCAAAATATCCCTGTTCGATTGGAACAAGGGCGCTTGATTCGGAAGGCTTTTGTTCCTGAGTGGGAGGATAGTGTGCTACTCAGCTCGGACTATTCACAGATTGAATTGCGCGTTTTGGCGCATATCTCTAAGGATGAGCACTTGATTAAGGCCTTCCAAGAGGGGGCAGATATCCATACTTCGACAGCCATGCGGGTCTTTGGCATTGAGCGTCCTGAGGATGTGACTGCAAACGACCGTCGCAATGCCAAGGCTGTCAACTTTGGAGTGGTTTACGGGATTTCAGACTTTGGCTTGTCTAATAATTTGGGTATCAGCCGTAAGGAAGCCAAAGCCTACATCGATACCTACTTTGAACGCTTCCCAGGTATTAAAAACTACATGGATGAGGTGGTGCGTGAGGCGCGTGATAAGGGATATGTAGAGACACTTTTCAAGCGTCGTCGTGAGTTACCAGATATCAATTCTCGCAACTTCAATATTCGTGGTTTTGCGGAGCGAACTGCTATCAACTCACCTATCCAGGGTTCGGCAGCAGATATTCTCAAGATTGCCATGATCCAGCTGGATAAAGCCTTAGTTGCAGGTGGTTATCAGACTAAGATGCTTCTGCAAGTGCACGATGAAATCGTCCTTGAAGTGCCTAAATCTGAATTGGCAGAGATGAAAAAATTGGTCAAACAAACCATGGAAGAAGCCATTCAACTCAGTGTTCCCCTCATCGCAGATGAAAATGAAGGGGCAACCTGGTACGAGGCTAAATAAAAAGGGGGCTAGTCCTCCTTTTTTGTAGTAGAATTCTGCAAGCCTTTTCAAATTGTGCTATACTGAAGAAAAAGGAGGATTTCTATGAGTCAAGAATTTATCAATCCAAGTGATGGTGTGATTCGTCAGTATCTCGCAACGAGTAAAACCCTTGCTGTTGTGGGTTTGTCAGACCGTGAGGAAACAACCAGCAATCGAGTGACTAAGGAAATGCAGGCTCGGGGTTATAAAATTATCCCAGTCAATCCCAAGGCGGCAGGTGGAGAAATCTTGGGTGAAAAGGCTTATGCTAGTCTCGCTGAGATTCCTTTTCCTGTAGATATTGTCAATGTTTACCGTCGCAGTGAATTTTTGCCAGATGTGGCGCGTGATTTTCTTAAGGCTGATGCCAAGATTTTTTGGGCACAGCTAGGACTTGAAAGTCTAGAAGCGGAAGAAATCTTGCGTGCTGGTGGATGTGATGACATCGTGATGAATCGCTGTATCAAGAGAGAACATACACGCTTGATTGAGGAAGCATAAGAAAAAGGTAGCTGGTGGGCTACCTTTTGTGTTATACTCAATGAAAATCAAAGAGCAAACTAGCCGCAGGCTGCTCAAAACACAGTTTTGAGGTTGTGGATAGAACTGACGAAGTCAGTAACAATACCTACAGCAAGGCGACGTTGACGTGGTTTGAAGAGATTTTCGAAGAGTATTAGAAAATGCCGATAAGGGTCTGCATACCAAGACTGGTGAGGATGATAGCAATCCAGCAGATGGCTCCGAGAACAATGGATTTTCCGCTGGATTTGACCATAACTAGCAGATTTGTTTTGAGACCGATAGCACTCATGGCCATGATGATGAGAAATTTGGAGAGTTGTTTGAGAGGGGTAAAGAAACTACTGGACACACCGAGAGAGGTCAGGAGGGTAGTTAGAAGAGATGCGAGGATAAAGTAAAGGATAAAAAGTGGGAAGACTTTTTTCAGTTGCAGGCCTTGCATATTTTTTTGCTCGCGACTTTGCCAGTAGGAGAGAAAGAGAGTAATGGGGATAATAGCTAAGGTTCGTGTGAGTTTGACAATGGTTGCGGATTCGAGGGTATTGCTTTGGTAGAGACTGTCCCAAGCGCTAGCTGTGGCGGTTACAGAGGAAGTATCGTTGACCGCAGTCCCTGCAAAGAGGGCGAAGCCTTCATTAGATAGATGAAGCCAGGTGCCTAGAGTTGGAAAGATGAGTGCGGCCAAGACATTGAAGAAAAAGATAACGGAGATGGCTTGGGCTACTTCCTTTTCCTTGGCATGGATAACAGGTGCTGTTGCCGCAATGGCAGATCCCCCACAGATAGAAGAACCTACTCCAATCAAGGTAGCCAGTTTTGTGTCTAGTGCAAAGAATCGTTGGAAGAGGTAGGCAATAATCAGGGCTATTGAGATGGTGGACAGGATGACAGGGAGTGAAGATTGCCCAACTGCGAAGACTTGCGAGATATTGAGACCAAAACCAAGCAAGATAACGGCATACTGGAGCAATTTTTTAGAACTAAAGGTCAATCCAGCATCCAGTTGTTTATAGGGCGAGAGAAAGGGATGTAGGAGCATGCCTATGAAAATGGCAAAAACGGGCACGCCAATCACAGGGAAGAATCCTCCTAAGTACCAAGATAGGATAGAAATGAGAAGGCAGGTCAAGGTACCTGCTCCATTTTTTGATAGAAATGACATAAAAACCTCCAAATAGAATCTGTTACCATTATAGACCTGTAAAGAGGAAAAGTAAAATAGAAAGTGGAGCTAACAATTATTTGACAAGTAGTGCTAATTATGTAATAATAACCTTACAAGAACTGTAACGAAGTCTTGGCAAAAACAAAAATACCAGAGCTCCACCTCTGGTATTTCTTTTTGTCCAGTTACATTAAAACTAAACTCAGGTTATATTTTTTTGTCGCGCTTATCTAACCACTTTCTGACTATCCACTCAGAAATGACATTACCAATAATAGTAATCAGTAATGGTGCTAGAATAACTGTAACGAAGATTAGCAAAAACTCACCTCCAAACTAAGTTCGTTAGTGGAGTTGCGACAAGTTCATTTTAACACACTTCAATTTGTCATGCTAGCGTTATTCTCTAATGTATTTTTGCGGTCGGGGGGCTTTTGTAGTATAATAGAGATACGTTTTGAAAGTAGGAGGTATCTATGGACTTAACTAAGCGCTTTAATAAACAGTTAGATAGAATTCAAGTTTCATTGATTCGTCAGTTTGACCAGGCTATTTCTGAGATTCCTGGGGTCTTGCGTTTGACCTTGGGGGAACCTGATTTTACAACGCCAGACCATGTCAAGGAGGCGGCCAAGCGAGCGATTGATCAGAACCAATCCTACTATACAGGGATGAGTGGTCTGCTGACTCTACGTCAGGCGGCCAGTGACTTTGTTAAGGAAAAGTATCAACTGGACTATGCTCCTGAAAATGAAATCTTGGTCACTATCGGAGCGACAGAGGCTTTATCTGCTACTTTGACGGCTATTTTGGAAGAGGGAGACAAGGTGCTCTTGCCAGCCCCTGCTTATCCGGGTTATGAACCGATTGTCAATCTAGTTGGGGCAGAGATTGTCGAGATTGACACAACTGAAAATGGTTTTGTCTTGACTCCTGAGATGTTGGAGAAGGCCATTTTGGAGCAGGGTGACAAGCTCAAGGCGGTTATTCTCAACTATCCAGCAAATCCGACAGGAATTACCTACAGTCGGGAGCAGTTGGAAGCCTTGGCAGACGTTTTACGCAAGTACGAAATTTTCGTTGTCTGTGATGAGGTCTACTCAGAATTGACCTACACAGGCGAAGCCCATGTGTCTCTAGGGACTATGTTGAGAGACCAGGCTATTATTATCAATGGTCTATCTAAATCACATGCCATGACAGGATGGCGTTTGGGACTGATTTTCGCTCCTGCAGCCTTTACAGCTCAGTTGATTAAGAGTCACCAGTACTTGGTGACTGCCGCAAATACTATGGCTCAACATGCTGCGGTGGAAGCCTTGACGGCTGGTAAAAATGATGCGGAGCCCATGAAGAAGGAATACATCCAGCGTCGGGACTATATTATAGAGAACATGACTGCTCTTGGTTTTGAGATTATCAAACCAGACGGTGCCTTCTATATCTTTGCTAAGATTCCAGCAGGATATAATCAAGATTCTTTTGCTTTTCTGAAAGATTTTGCTCAGAAGAAGGCCGTTGCCTTTATCCCTGGTGCTGCCTTTGGGCGTTATGGTGAAGGTTATGTTCGCCTATCTTATGCAGCCAGCATGGAGACTATCAAAGAAGCCATGAAACGACTTGAGGAGTATATGAGAGAAGCATGATTCAGTCTATCACGAGTCAAGGCTTGGTGCTCTACAATCGCAATTTTCGTGAGGATGACAAGTTAGTCAAGATTTTTACAGAGCAGGCTGGCAAGCGTATGTTTTTTGTCAAACACGCAGGTCAGTCTAAGCTGGCTCCAGTTATTCAGCCCTTGGTGCTGGCACGATTTCTCTTACGAATCAATGATGACGGGCTCAGTTACATAGAAGACTATCATGAGGTGATGACTTTTCCCAAGATTAATAGCGATCTTTTTGTCATGTCTTATGCGACCTACGTAGCAGCTCTTGCAGATGCTAGTTTGCAGGATAATCAGCAGGATGCTCCCTTGTTTGCTTTTTTGCAAAAGACTTTGGAGTTGATGGAAGCTGGCATGGATTATCAGGTTTTGACTAATATTTTTGAAATTCAAATCTTGACTCGATTTGGGATCAGCCTCAATTTTAATGAGTGTGTCTTTTGCCATCGGATCGGTCAGGCTTTTGACTTTTCTTTCAAATATGGAGCCTGCCTCTGTCCAGAGCATTATCATGAGGATGAGAGACGTTGTCATCTCAATCCCAATATCCCTTATTTGCTCAATCAGTTTCAAGCCATTGATTTTGAGACCTTGGAGACCATTTCGCTCAATCCTGAAATCAAGCAAGAGCTACGCCAATTTATGGATCAACTCTACGAAGAGTACGTTGGGATTCACCTAAAATCAAAGAAATTTATTGATTCCCTATCCGACTGGGGACAATTACTAAAAGAGGAAAAGAAATGAAAAAAATCGCAGTAGATGCCATGGGAGGCGATTACGCACCCCAAGCCATCGTTGAGGGTGTCAATCAAGCCTTAGCTGACTTTTCAGATATCGAGGTTCAACTCTACGGAGATGAAGCTAAAATCAAGCAATATCTGACAGCGGCAGAGCGCGTCAGCATTATCCATACGGATGAAAAGATTGATTCAGACGATGAACCTACGAGAGCTATTCGGAAGAAGAAAAATGCCAGTATGGTCTTGGCGGCCAAGGCTGTCAAAGATGGAGAGGCAGATGCTGTTCTCTCTGCTGGGAATACAGGTGCTTTACTAGCAGCAGGATTTTTCATCGTGGGTCGTATCAAGAATATCGATCGACCAGGGCTTATGTCGACCTTGCCAACTGTAGATGGAAAAGGTTTTGACATGCTGGACCTCGGTGCTAATGCAGAAAATACAGCCCAGCACCTCCATCAATACGCGGTTCTAGGTTCTTTCTATGCTAAAAATGTCCGTGGAATTGCGCAACCACGCGTTGGCTTGCTCAACAACGGAACAGAGAGTAGCAAGGGCGACCCGCTTCGTAAGGAAACCTACGAATTACTAGCAGCTGATGAAAGTTTAAACTTTATCGGAAACGTGGAAGCGCGTGATTTGATGAATGGCGTTGCGGATGTTGTTGTGGCAGATGGTTTCACGGGAAACGCTGTGCTCAAATCCATTGAAGGAACAGCCATGGGAATCATGGGTTTGCTCAAGACTGCTATTACAGGTGGAGGTCTTCGAGCGAAACTAGGCGCACTCCTTCTCAAGGATAGCCTCAGAGGTTTGAAAAAACAGCTCAACTACTCAGATGTTGGTGGAGCGGTCTTGTTTGGTGTTAAGGCACCGGTTGTCAAGACTCATGGCTCAAGCGATGCCAAGGCTGTTTATAGTACAATCCACCAGATTCGTACCATGCTAGAGACAGACGTAGTTGCTCAGACTGCGCGTGAATTTTCAGGAGAATAAAAGAGATGACAGAAAAAGAAATTTTTGACCGTATTGTGACCATTATCCAAGAGCGACAGGGAGAGGACTTTGTCGTGACAGAATCCTTGAGTCTGAAAGACGATTTGGATGCTGACTCAGTTGACTTGATGGAGTTTATCTTGACACTGGAAGATGAATTTAATATCGAAATCAGCGATGAGGAAATTGACCAACTCCAAAGTGTAGGAGATGTGGTAGAAGTCGTCAAAAGTAAAGAATAGCAAGAAGCAACATGCAAGTCGTGTTGCTTTTTTATTGTCAGGGAAAATAAAAAATTTAGAACTTTTAGTGGGAATTACGAATAGATAAGGAAGAAAAAGAGGAGTGTTTATGTATGTGACTGTTTTTTATCCATGGTTTATTAAATTATTTTTCAAATAAAATTTAATTTAGTTGTACATTTTCGAAATTTTTTTGAATAGATAGGTAAGAGGAAAAGGAAGGAGCCTGGTTTATGTATCTACCAATCTTGTATCCGTGGTTGATTAAGTTATTTTTTAAATAAAATTTAATTTAGTTGTACATTTTCGAATTGTTTTTCGAATAGATAAGTAAGAGGAAAAGGAAAGGAGTTTGCTTCATGTATCTACCAATTTTCTATTCATGGTACATTAAATTATTTTTCAAATAAATTTCATTTAGTTGTACATTTTCGAAATTTTTTCGAATAGATAAGTAAGAGGAAACAGAAAGGAGTCTGGTTTATGTATCTACCAATCTTGTATTCATGGTACATTAAATTATTTTTTAAATAAAATTTGATTTAGTTGTTTATTTTCGAATAAATAAGTGAGAGGAAAAAAGAAAGGAATAAAATAATGAAAGAACATTACTATGGATTTGTTGAGCTAACTTCGGAAGAATTGACCGATATTCAAGGTGGAGAAAATTGGGCGAAGATCCTTGCAGATTGGTGCCTTGGATTTCGTAGAGGTTTAGGTTTTTAGGAGGATAAGCGATGAATGAAATGAATGATAAGTATACGGTTGAGGTATTAAAGGAAAGCGACTTAGCTTTGCTGGTGGGTGGTAGTGAGGCAAGTTACCAACATGGTTTAATGGTGGGGTTAATTTTACGTCGTGCATTATTTGGATTTTAAGATAACATTTAGAGAGTAAAGTTTACCTACAATAATGAACAGAATATATGAAAAAGGAAAGGACAAATAACTACCTTTTTCAATCGTTAATAATCAAAAAAGGAGAATAAGATGGAACAAATTAAAAATATGGAAAATAGTTTTCATGTAATGAGTCATGAGGAATTAGCCAATGTAGAAGGAGGCTTGTTGTTTGGTTTAGTAGTAGTTGGAGGAGTCGCAATTGCAGGAACATTTTTATTGGGTGCTGTAGATGGTGCTTCAGGAGCACATGCTAAGCGTCGTGGACGTTAACAGGGAAGGAAGAGCGCTAATGGAACGCATAATAGAAAGTTGGATTACTAGGGTAGAGAATTTTTACAGTTTGCAGTCAATTCCTGTAAAAGTATTAATTTTCATAGTTGGAGTAGTTGGGGTTTATGCTTTAGGGACATTACTTTTAGGACCGATTTATTGGGCGGGGCAGAAGTTTGGCGAAATGGTTTACAATTATTTATTTTAATAAAAAATTATAGATAAAGAGGAACAGACATAATGAATATGATAAAAATTGAAGAAAAATTTACAAGTCTTACAGAAAAAGATTTAGCAACAGTAGAGGGCGGTCGAGTGTCATGGAGAGGTAATATTAACATCGATGTCCATAAAGTGATTGATAGTACGGGAAGATTTTTCGGTGGTATCTATAATGCTGGTAGAGCATTTGGGCGAAATGTTTACAATGCATTTTATTAATATAGTTTATTAAAATGAATATCATATATTATATTTTTGAATTCGTTTTCGAATAGACCATAATCTGATTGTAGTCAGAGAGGCATTTCTATGTTTTTAAAAAAGAAGTGATATTATTAGGGGTATTGTTATCGCTACGTATTATTTTTACTATCGTTCAAATTTTAATTGATTATAAAATATTATCTGGATAGTATAGTGTAAATTTTATGGATATTTCAGAAGTATTTACTTATCCAATACTCATTTTAATCATTTACATAGCAATAAAATATAATACAAAGGAGTAATGACGAATATAAACTTAGAACAATTTTATCAATTATCTGACGATGAATTAGTGGGAACAAAAGGTGGTTTTGGTCTTGCGGAAGCAGTTGGGATCGCAGGAGTACTGAATACTGCTGTACAAATTTTTAATGCTGGTCACAAATTTGGTTCAGATTTGGCTCGTCGTGGAGGTTAGATAATGAATAATCGCAACCTTAATCTCAATACATTGTTACCTAAACTAGCCACGATATTTCCTTTGTTGGGAATAACTCTTAATGTCGCGCTTCACGTGATTCGTACAGGTTCGTTAGTATCCTTTAATTGGCAATGGACTTTAGTTGAGTTGCTTTTCTCAGCATATTTTGGTATTTTTCGCAAAGATTTGTCAAAAAATAATCAAAACTATAAATGAAGAACATGAATCAAAAGGATTTTGTGTATATGAATGGTAGCGTTTTTCCGACATTCTTGTCAGGTAATTAGGAGTTTCTTATGAAAACATTTTTATTAGGCTTTGCTGAGGGTTATTTTACCGTATCGCTCATAATCTACATCGCAACGTATTTGATTTTGAAAAATCCGATCAATACCCTATTTTATCCAGAAATTTACCCTGTTTTATTTGGGCTCTTTTATCTAGGATATAAGGTCAATAAAAAGCAAGTAGAGTAAGCAGCTAAGAATGACTTGTTAGTCTGCGCTGAAAATGGTTAGGGTAGAATCTAAGAATGCATCACATTGGAGTTTAATATGAAATTTGTTAAATCAGTATTGAAAGTTTTGCCTGAAATCATGGTATTACTTAGTTTGATGTCTTATATAATCATCAGATTAGTAGCTGACATAAATAAAGTATCTTTACCTACTTGGTTTGATAATCTTAATATACCCACGATTGCATTATTTGTGATGGTCTTCATTCTTTTATACAGAAGTAAAGAAAAAAAGAATGGATAAATTTGAGGTAGTAGACGCTCTATAGGGAATAGGTGTCTTATAGTAACGAATCAAAAAAAGGAGTAACTATGAATCGTAATTTAGAACGGTGTTATCTATTCTGACTAGTAATAGATCATACCAGAGGTGGCTTAGAAATAGCAAGGACATTAGAAATTGAAGTAACTTTAAATAGGATGTCGTAAATGTTACTATCAATGATTTATTTGTCCCAAGCTTGCCTAGGGTGTCCGAAAAAAATCATTTTCCTTTCAATAGCATATTTTTAGTAGGTAGGACGTTTGTTCTGCCTATTTTTTGACAAAAGTGTAGTTGAGGTGTTTATTTGGAGTTTTACATATATTTTTGATAAAATGTGATAAAATAGGTATAGAAATTTGGAAAGTTGAAGAAAAGAAATGAAGAAGATTTTAAAATATTTTTTAGTATTTGTTTTTCTATTTTTAATGAATATTTTCATCTTTAAAATACTAGCAACTCTGGGATTTCAGCTGACAATGAGTGAAAAGAGTTATATTGTACCACCGCTGTTTTCGATTATCGTTTTATATATGATTGACAAAAGAATTAGGAAGAAAAAGAAATAAATATATATTTTAGGTAGGACGTTTGTTCTGCTTATTTTTTTATCCAAAAAGTACAGTTGGGAGGTAGATAGGAGCATTTGGGGAGGAAGTCCAGTTTTTGTTTGGGGATTGGTGTAAGATAGTTATTATCAGATGAGTTTATACTCTTCGAAAATCAAATTCAAACCACGTCAACGTCGCCTTGCCGTATATATGTGACTAACTTCGTCAGTCCTATCTACAACCTCAAAACAGTGTTTTGAGCAGCCTGCGGCTAGTTTACTCTTTGATTTTCATTTAGTATTAGAAAAAGGAGATGAATATGAAATTTGGGAAACGTCACTATCGTCCGCAGGTGGATCAGATGGACTGCGGTGTAGCTTCATTAGCCATGGTTTTTGGCTACTATGGTAGTTATTATTCTTTGGCTCACTTGCGAGAATTGGCCAAGACAACTATGGATGGGACTACGGCCTTGGGCTTGGTCAAGGTGGCAGAGGAAATTGGTTTTGAGACGCGAGCAATTAAGGCAGATATGACGCTCTTTGATTTGCCAGATTTGACTTTTCCCTTTGTTGCCCATGTGCTTAAGGAAGGAAAATTGCTCCACTACTATGTGGTGACTGGGCAGGATAAGGATAGCATTCATATTGCCGATCCAGATCCTGGGGTGAAATTGACCAAACTGCCACGTGAGCGTTTTGCGGAAGAATGGACAGGAGTGACTCTTTTTATGGCACCTAGTCCAGACTACAAGCCTCATAAGGATCAAAAGAATGGTTTGCTCTCTTTTATCCCTATATTAGTGAAGCAGCGTGGCTTGATTACCAATATCGTTTTGGCAACACTCTTGGTAACCTTGATTAACATTGTGGGTTCTTATTATTTGCAGTCTATCATTGATACCTATGTGCCAGATCAGATGCGTTCGACGCTGGGGATTATTTCTATTGGGCTGGTTATCGTCTATATTCTCCAGCAGATCTTGTCTTACGCTCAGGAGTATCTCTTACTTGTTTTGGGGCAACGTTTGTCGATTGATGTGATTTTGTCCTATATCAAGCATGTTTTTCACCTGCCTATGTCCTTTTTTGCGACACGCAGGACAGGGGAAATCGTGTCTCGTTTTACAGATGCTAACAGTATCATCGATGCGCTGGCTTCGACCATCCTTTCGATTTTCCTAGATGTGTCAACAGTTGTCATTATTTCTCTTGTTTTATTTTCACAAAATACCAATCTCTTTTTCATGACCTTATTGGCACTTCCTATCTATACAGTGATTATCTTTGCTTTTATGAAGCCGTTTGAAAAGATGAATCGGGATACCATGGAAGCCAATGCGGTTCTGTCTTCTTCTATCATTGAGGATATCAACGGTATTGAGACTATTAAGTCCTTGACCAGTGAAAGTCAGCGTTACCAAAAGATTGATAAGGAATTTGTGGATTATCTGAAAAAATCCTTTACCTATAGTCGGGCAGAGAGTCAGCAAAAGGCTCTGAAAAAAGTTGCCCATCTCTTGCTCAATGTCGGCATTCTCTGGATGGGGGCTGTTCTGGTCATGGATGGCAAGATGAGTTTGGGGCAGTTGATTACCTATAATACCTTGCTGGTTTACTTTACCAATCCTTTGGAAAATATCATCAACCTGCAAACCAAGCTTCAGACAGCGCAGGTTGCCAATAACCGTCTGAATGAGGTTTATCTGGTAGCTTCTGAGTTTGAGGAGAAGAAAACAGTTGAGGATTTGAGCTTGATGAAGGGAGATATGGGCTTCAAGCAGGTTTACTATAAGTATGGCTATGGTCGAGACGTCTTGTCGGATATCAATTTGACCATTCCCCAAGGTTCTAAGGTGGCTTTTGTGGGAATTTCAGGCTCAGGTAAGACGACCTTGGCCAAGATGATGGTTAATTTTTACGACCCAAGTCAGGGAGAGATTAGTCTGGGTGGTGTCAATCTAAATCAGATTGATAAAAAAGCCTTGCGCCAGTATATCAACTATCTGCCTCAACAGCCCTATGTCTTTAACGGAACGATTTTGGAGAATCTTCTTTTGGGAGCCAAGGAAGGGACGACTCAAGAGGATATCTTACGGGCGGTCGAATTGGCAGAGATTCGGGAGGATATCGAGCGCATGTCACTGAATTACCAGACCGAATTGACTTCGGATGGGGCAGGGATTTCAGGTGGTCAACGGCAGAGAATCGCTCTGGCGCGTGCTCTCTTGACAGATGCGCCGGTCTTGATTTTGGATGAAGCGACCAGCAGTTTGGATATTTTGACAGAGAAGCGAATTGTAGATAATCTCATGGCTTTAGATAAGACCTTGATTTTCATCGCCCACCGCTTGACCATTGCTGAGCGGACAGAGAAGGTGGTTGTCTTGGATCAGGGCAAGATTGTTGAAGAAGGAAAGCATGCTGATTTGCTTGCACGGGGTGGATTTTACGCCCATTTGGTGAATAGCTAGAAAGAGGAGAGGATGAAACCAGAATTTTTAGAAAGTGCGGAGTTTTATAATCGTCGTTACCATAATTTTTCCAGTCGGGTGATTGTCCCCATGTCCCTTCTGCTCGTGTTTTTGCTTGGATTTGCAACATTTGCAGAGAAGGAGATGAGTTTGTCTACTAGAGCTACTGTTGAGCCTAGTCGAATCCTTGCAAATATCCAGTCAACTAGCAACAATCGTATGCTTGTCAATCATTTGGAAGAAAATAAGCTGGTTAAAAAGGGAGAACTGTTAGTTCAATATCAGGAAGGGGCAGAGGGTGTCCAAGCGGAGTCTTATGCCAGTCAGTTGGACATGCTCAAGGATCAAAAAAAGCAATTGGAGTATTTGCAGAAGAGCTTGCAAGAAGGGGAGAACCACTTTCCAGAGGAGGATAAGTTTGGCTACCAAGCCACCTTTCGCGACTACATCAGTCAAGCAGGCAGTCTTAGGGCTAGTACATCGCAACAAAATGAGACCATCGCATCCCAGAATGCAGCAGCTAGCCAAACCCAAGTCGAAATCGGCAACCTCATCAGTCAAACAGAGGCTAAAATTCGCGATTACCAGACAGCTAAGTCAGCTATTGAAACAGGTGCTTCCTTGGCCAGTCAGAATCTAGCCTATTCTCTCTACCAGTCCTACAAGTCTCAGGGTGAGGAAAATCCGCAAGCTAAAGCTCAGGCAGTTGCGCAGGTTGAAGCACAGCTTTCTCAGTTAGAATCTAGTCTTGCTACTTACCGTGTCCAGTATGCAGGTTCAGGTATCCAGCAAGCCTACGCGTCTGGTTTAAGTAGTCAATTGGAATCCCTTAAATCCCAACACTTGGCAAAGGTTGGTCAGGAATTGACCCTTCTAGACCAGAAAATCTTGGAGGCAGAGTCAGGTAAGAAGGTACAGGGAAATCTTTTAGACAAGGGGAAAATTACGGCGAGTGAGGATGGGGTGCTTCATCTTAATCCTGAAACCAGTGACTCTACCATGGTTGCAGAAGGTGACCTACTAGCCCAACTCTATCCGTCCTTGGAGAAAGAAGGGAAAGCCAAACTCACAGCTTATCTCAGTTCAACAGATGTAGCAAGGATCAAGGTCGGTGATTCTGTTCGTTATACTACGACTCATGATGCCAAGAATCAAATTTTCCTAGATTCTACGATTACCAGCATAGATGCGACAGCTACTAAGACTGAGAAAGGGAATTTCTTTAAAATCGAGGCGGAGACTACTCTAACTTCGGAGCAAGCTGAAAAACTTCGGTACGGGGTGGAAGGTCGTCTACAGATGATTACGGGCAAGAAAAGTTACCTGCGTTATTATTTGGATCAATTTTTGAACAAAGAGTAATGTTCGTATTTTTAGAGTTAAATGATTTTAAAACTGTGAGAAAGATCTTTCTTGCAGTTTTTTCTTTATGATTTTCGAAGTTACTACGTTATTTATTCGGTTAAATTCTTGTAATTTTAGGTTTTTTATGGTAGAATGTGCTCAAGTAATACGAAAGGCGAACTTTAAAATGTCAAAACAATTGATCTATTCGGGAAAAGCTAAAGATATCTATACAACTGAGGATGAAAATCTTATTATTTCGACTTACAAGGACCAGGCGACTGCTTTTAACGGTGTCAAGAAGGAGCAGATTGCAGGTAAGGGAGTATTGAATAATCAGATTTCATCTTTTATTTTTGAGAAGTTAAATGCGGCTGGTGTGGCGACTCACTTTGTGGAGAAGCTTTCAGACACGGAACAACTCAATAAAAAGGTTAAGATTATTCCTTTGGAAGTCGTGCTCCGAAACTATACTGCTGGTTCCTTTTCAAAACGTTTTGGCGTAGACGAAGGAATCGCATTTGAGACTCCGATTGTCGAATTTTACTATAAAAATGATGATTTGGATGATCCATTTATCAATGATGAGCATGTGAAATTCCTAAAGATTGCGGATGACCAGCGGATTGCCTATTTGAAGGAAGAAACTCGTCGTATCAATGAACTTTTGAAAACTTGGTTTGCTGAGATTGGGCTTAAGTTGATTGACTTTAAGCTAGAGTTCGGTTTTGACAAGGATGGCAAGATTATCTTAGCAGATGAATTTTCACCAGATAACTGCCGTTTGTGGGATGCGGATGGCAACCACATGGATAAGGATGTTTTCCGTAGGGGATTGGGAGAACTAACCGACGTTTATGAGATTGTTTGGGAAAAGTTACAGGGGTTGAAATAATCTGTTTGCAACGGAAAACCTTCGTCTCTCAACTAAAAGGATTCAGGCTGAAAAGGTTCCCCAGACCTTTTCACTCCGTAGAGGATTGGGAGAACTAACCGACGTTTACGAGATTGTTTGGGAAAAGTTGCAGGGGTTGAAATAACAACCTCAAGGTCGTTGGAACATTGCAAGAGCTGAAATAAAGGAATAAGAATTGATGGATAAACGTATTTTTGTTGAAAAAAAGGCTGATTTTCAGGTCAAATCAGAAAGTTTAGTTAGAGAACTTCAGCATAACTTGGGACTTTCAAGCTTGAAAAGTATTCGTATCGTGCAAGTTTATGATGTATTTGACTTGGCAGAGGACTTGTTTGCGCCTGCAGAGAAACACATCTTCTCTGAGCAGGTGACAGACCATGTCTTGGATGAAGCTGCTGTACAGGCGGATCTGGCTAACTATGCTTTCTTTGCTATTGAAAGTCTACCTGGGCAATTTGACCAGCGTGCGGCATCTTCACAGGAAGCCTTGCTTTTGCTGGGAAGTTCGAGTGATGTGATAGTCAATACAGCCCAACTTTACTTGGTGAATAAAGATATTGATGCGACTGAGTTGGAAGCGGTCAAGAACTACCTGCTCAATCCAGTGGATTCACGTTTCAAGGACATCACGACAGGGGTTGCTAAGCAGGAATTTTCAGAGTCAGACAAGACCATTCCTAAATTGACTTTCTTTGAAAACTATACAGCAGAAGACTTTGCTCGCTACAAGGCCGAGCAAGGGATGGCCATGGAAGTGGATGATTTGCTCTTTATCCAAGACTATTTCAAGTCAATCGGGCGCGTGCCAACTGAGACGGAACTCAAGGTTTTGGATACTTACTGGTCTGACCACTGCCGTCATACGACTTTTGAGACTGAGTTGAAACACATCGACTTTTCAGCTTCTAAATTTCAAAAGCAATTGCAGTCAACCTATGACAAGTATATTGCCATGCGTGATGAGTTGGGGCGTTCTGAAAAACCGCAAACCTTGATGGATATGGCGACTATTTTCGGTCGTTATGAGCGTGCTAATGGGCGTTTGGATGATATGGAAGTATCAGACGAAATCAATGCTTGCTCAGTCGAAATCGAAGTGGACATTGATGGTGTGAAAGAGCCATGGCTCCTCATGTTCAAAAATGAAACCCACAACCACCCAACGGAAATTGAGCCATTTGGTGGCGCGGCTACTTGTATCGGTGGTGCCATTCGTGACCCATTGTCAGGACGTTCATACGTTTATCAAGCCATGCGTATTTCAGGTGCGGGTGATATTACAGCACCGATTTCGGAAACGCGTGCTGGGAAATTGCCACAACAAGTCATTTCTAAAACAGCGGCTCATGGTTATTCTTCATATGGTAACCAGATTGGGCTTGCGACGACCTACGTTCGTGAATACTTCCACCCAGGCTTTGTAGCTAAACGTATGGAGCTTGGTGCTGTTGTCGGAGCAGCTCCTAAGGGCAATGTTGTCCGTGAAAAACCGGAAGCGGGTGATGTCATTATCCTCCTTGGAGGTAAGACTGGACGTGATGGTGTCGGTGGTGCGACAGGTTCTTCTAAGGTTCAAACAGTTGAGTCCGTGGAAACTGCTGGAGCTGAAGTTCAAAAAGGGAATGCCATCGAAGAACGTAAGATTCAGCGCCTCTTCCGTAATGGTGATGTCACTCGTCTAATCAAGAAGTCCAACGACTTTGGTGCTGGTGGTGTCTGTGTAGCTATTGGTGAATTAGCAGACGGTCTTGAAATTGATCTAGACAAGGTGCCTCTTAAATATCAGGGCTTGAATGGTACCGAAATTGCCATCTCTGAATCTCAAGAACGGATGGCAGTCGTGGTTCGTCCTGAGGACGTAGATACCTTCGTTGTAGAATGTAACAAAGAAAATATTGATGCTGTTGTAGTTGCGACAGTGACTGAAAAACCAAATCTAGTCATGCACTGGAACGGTGAGACAATCGTGGACTTGGAACGTCGTTTCCTTGACACCAATGGTGTGCGCGTGGTCGTTGATGCAAAGGTGGTGGACAAGGATGTCAAACTCCCAGAAGAGCGTACAACAAGCGCTGATACACTTGAAGCAGATACCCTTGCGGTTCTGTCTGATTTGAACCATGCGAGTCAAAAAGGCTTGCAGACCATCTTTGACTGCTCGGTCGGTCGCTCAACGGTCAATCACCCACTTGGTGGTCGTTACCAACTCACACCAACTGAGGCATCTGTGCAGAAATTACCAGTTCAACACGGTGTGACTCATACTGCGTCAGTCATGGCTCAAGGATTCAACCCATATGTAGCTGAATGGTCTCCATACCACGGTGCTGCCTATGCTGTAATCGAAGCCACTGCTCGTTTGGTTGCTGCTGGTGCCAACTGGTCTAAGGCTCGTTTCTCTTACCAAGAGTATTTCGAACGCATGGATAAGCAGGCTGAACGTTTTGGTCAGCCAGTAGCAGCTCTCCTAGGCTCTATCGAGGCACAAATTCAGCTTGGTTTGCCATCTATCGGTGGTAAGGACTCTATGTCTGGTACTTTTGAAGAATTGACAGTGCCACCAACCTTGGTCGCTTTTGGGGTGACGACAGCGGATAGCCGGAAGGTACTCTCTCCTGAGTTCAAGAATGTTGGTGAAAACATCTACTACATCCCAGGTCAAGTTCTTGCTGCAGAGATTGATTTTGACTTGATTAAGAAAAACTTTGCTCAGTTTGAAGCCCTTCAAAAGGCTCACAAAGTAACAGCAGCTTCAGCTGTCAAATACGGCGGTGTGGTTGAAAGTTTGGCACTTGCTACTTTTGGAAATCATATCGGTGCAGAGGTAACCTTGCCTGAACTTGGAACTTCTTTGACAGCTCAATTAGGTGGCTTTGTCTTTACCTCTCCTGAAGAAATTGCTGGAGTGGAGAAGATTGGACAAACAAGTGCAGACTTTACACTCCTTGTCAACGGTGTGAAGCTAGATGGACACAAACTTGACAGTGCCTTCCAAGGCAAATTGGAAGAAGTTTACCCAACAGAATTTGCTCAAGCAAAAGAACTGGAAGCAGTGCCAGCTGTGGCATCAGATGTTGTGATTAAAGCCAAAGAAAAGGTTGAAAAACCTGTGGTTTATATCCCAGTCTTCCCGGGCACCAACTCAGAGTATGACTCAGCCAAGGCCTTCGAAAAAGAAGGTGCAGAGGTCAACTTGGTGCCATTCGTGACCTTGAATGAAGAAGCCATTGTCAAGTCGGTTGAAACCATGGTTGACAACATCGGCAAGGCTAACATTCTCTTTTTTGCCGGTGGATTCTCAGCTGCGGACGAGCCAGATGGTTCAGCCAAGTTTATTGTCAATATTCTGCTTAATGAAAAAGTGCGTTCAGCTATTGATAGCTTTATCGCCCGTGGTGGATTGATTATCGGTATCTGTAATGGATTCCAGGCCTTGGTCAAATCAGGTCTTCTTCCATACGGAAACTTCGAGGATGTCACTAGTACTAGCCCAACCCTCTTCTACAATGATGCTAACCAACACGTGGCCAAGATGGTGGAAACTCGTATTGCCAATACCAACTCACCATGGTTAGCTGCGGTGCAAGTGGGCGATATCCATGCTATTCCTGTTTCACACGGTGAAGGGAAGTTTGTCGTGACGGCTGAGGAATTCGCTGAACTCCGTGACAATGGCCAAATCTTTAGCCAATACGTGGACTTCGAAGGCAAACCAAGTATGGACTCTAAGTACAATCCAAATGGTTCTGTCCATGCCATCGAAGGAATTACTAGCAAGAGCGGCCAAATCATTGGTAAGATGGGCCACTCAGAACGTTTTGAAGACGGTCTTTTCCAAAACATCCCAGGCAATAAAGACCAGCACCTGTTCGCGTCAGCGGTTAAATACTTTAATGGAAAATAAGACTTGCAGATGTTTTAATAGATAGTATCAGTAATGTAAAAGTCATGTAGATTTAGCTCTTGGTGCTACACAAATAAAAATTAGGTATAAAAAATGACATACGAAGTAAAATCTCTTAATGAAGAATGTGGTGTTTTCGGTATCTGGGGGCATCCAGATGCTGCTAAATTGACCTATTTTGGTCTCCATAGTCTTCAGCACCGTGGTCAGGAGGGGGCAGGAATCCTCTCCAATGATCAGGGACAATTGAAGCGCCATCGTGACATGGGACTTTTATCAGAAGTCTTCAGAAATCCTGCTAACTTAGATAAATTGACAGGAACTGGTGCGATTGGGCATGTGCGTTATGCGACTGCTGGCGAAGCTTCTGTAGATAACATCCAGCCCTTCCTCTTCCGTTTTCACGATATGCAGTTTGGCTTGGCTCATAATGGGAATCTGACCAATGCTGCCTCTCTCAAGAAAGAACTGGAACAAAGAGGAGCGATTTTCAGTGCGACTTCGGACTCGGAAATCTTGGCCCACCTCATTCGTCGCAGTCATAATCCTAGCCTGATGGGCAAAATCAAGGAAGCGCTCAGCCTTGTCAAAGGTGGTTTTGCCTATATCTTGCTGTTTGAGGACAAGTTGATTGCGGCTCTTGACCCCAATGGTTTCCGTCCACTTTCTATCGGGAAAATGGCCAACGGAGCGGTGGTGGTTTCCTCTGAAACCTGTGCTTTTGAGGTTATTGGTGCTGAATGGATTCGTGATTTGAAGCCCGGTGAGATTGTGATCATTGATGACAAGGGCATCCAGTATGATAGCTATACGGATGATACTCAGTTAGCAATCTGTTCTATGGAGTACATCTATTTTGCCCGCCCTGATTCTAACATTCATGGTGTCAATGTCCATACGGCACGTAAACGTATGGGTGCCCAATTGGCGCGTGAATTCAAGTATGAGGCGGATATCGTGGTCGGTGTGCCCAATTCCTCCCTCAGCGCAGCCATGGGATTTGCGGAAGAGTCCGGGCTACCAAATGAAATGGGCCTCATCAAGAACCAATACACCCAACGTACCTTTATCCAACCGACTCAAGAATTGCGGGAGCAAGGGGTACGGATGAAACTCTCTGCTGTTTCAGGCGTTGTAAAAGGCAAGCGTGTGGTTATGATTGATGACTCTATTGTACGTGGAACAACCTCTCGTCGTATCGTTCAGCTCTTGAAAGAAGCTGGTGCGACTGAGGTTCACGTTGCCATTGGCAGTCCAGCGCTAGCTTATCCATGTTTCTACGGGATTGATATCCAGACACGTCAGGAGCTGATTGCAGCTAATCATACTGTCGAAGAAACTCGTCAAATCATTGGAGCAGACAGTCTGACTTATCTTTCTGTTGAGGGATTGATTGATTCGATTGGTATTGAAACAGATGCTCCAAATGGTGGTCTCTGTGTCGCTTACTTTGACGGTGACTACCCAACTCCTCTCTACGACTATGAAGAAGATTATCGTAGAAGTTTGGAAGAAAAGACCAGTTTTTATAAGTGAGTTACTGAAGATTCTCCATAAAAGAAAAGGAATAAACAAATGACAAATAAGAATGCTTATGCTTCACGTCTCACTACTGACTAAAAGCTAAAACATTTGTCAGTAGACGCTTTGTCCTATAGGATCAAAGCTAGAGCCCTGACTAGTATTTTTAGATAAAATAATTGTTTATCTAAAAATACGTCGCAATCTAAAGAAAAGGAAAAATAAAATGACAAATAAGAATGCGTACGCCCAGTCGGGTGTGGATGTTGAAGCGGGTTATGAAGTTGTTGAACGGATTAAAAAGCACGTGGCTCGTACGGAGCGTGCAGGTGTCATGGGAGCTCTTGGTGGCTTTGGTGGTATGTTTGACCTTTCAAAGACTGGAGTTAAAGAACCTGTCTTGATTTCAGGGACTGACGGTGTCGGAACCAAGCTCATGTTGGCAATCAAGTACGACAAGCACGATAGCATCGGTCAGGACTGTGTGGCCATGTGTGTCAATGATATTATCGCTGCAGGTGCTGAGCCCCTCTATTTCCTGGACTATGTGGCGACAGGGAAGAATGAACCAGCTAATCTAGAACAAGTAGTCGCTGGTGTGGCAGAAGGCTGTGTGCAGGCAGGTGCTGCCCTCATCGGTGGGGAAACGGCTGAAATGCCGGGTATGTATGGCGCAGATGACTATGACTTAGCTGGTTTTGCGGTCGGTGTGGCTGAAAAATCTCAAATCATTGACGGTTCAAAGGTTGTAGAAGGCGATGTTCTTCTCGGACTTGCTTCAAGTGGGATTCACTCCAATGGTTACTCTCTCGTTCGTCGTGTCTTTGCGGATTACACAGGTGAGGAAGTCCTTCCAGAATTGGAAGGCAAGCAACTCAAGGAAGTTTTGCTTGAGCCGACTCGTATCTATGTTAAGGCTGTTTTGCCACTCATCAAGGAAGGCTTGGTAAATGGTATTGCCCACATCACAGGTGGTGGCTTTATCGAAAATGTTCCTCGTATGTTTGCTGCTGACCTAGCAGCTGAGATTGAAGAAAGCAAGGTACCAGTGCTTCCTATTTTCAAAGCTCTTGAAAAATACGGTCAGATCAAACACGAAGAAATGTTTGAAATCTTCAATATGGGTGTGGGACTCATGTTGGCAGTTAGTCCTGAAAATGTAGGTCGTGTCAATGAATTGCTGGATGAACCAGTCTATGAAATTGGTCGCATCGTCAAGAAAGAAAACGAAAGTGTCATCATCAAATGAAAAAAATAGCGGTTTTTGCCTCTGGTAATGGCTCAAATTTTCAGGTGATAGCGGAACAATTTCCAGTAGAGTTTGTCTTTTCAGACCATCGTGACGCCTATGTGCTCGAACGTGCAGACAAGCTCGACGTTCTGTCCTATACTTTTGAACTCAAGGAGTTTGAGAGCAAGGCAGACTACGAAGCGGCACTTGTCGAACTCTTGGAAGAACACCAGATTGACTTGGTTTGTCTAGCAGGCTACATGAAAATTGTTGGGCCAACCTTATTGGCGGCTTATGAAGGTCGTATCATCAATATTCACCCGGCTTACCTCCCAGAATTTCCAGGTGCTCATGGTATTGAAGATGCTTGGAATGCTGGCGTTGCTGAGAGTGGTGTGACCATTCACTGGGTGGATTCCGGTGTGGATACTGGAAAGGTTATCAAACAAGTCCGTGTACCGCGACTAGCTGATGATACGATTGACAGTTTTGAAACTCGGATTCATGAGGCAGAGTACAAGTTGTATCCAGAGGTTATTAGAGAATTGTTGGACAAGTAAATGAAAAGATGGTTGGAAACACTTGCCTTGATTACCTTGGCAATCATTCTACGTTTACTGGTAAATTTTTTCTTCCCAGAGATTCCCTATTGGGGGAGATTTTTACTGACAGTAATTTTGGGAGTCTTGGTAGTCGTCTCCCTATACTTTATGAATCGAAAAATGTGTAGGTAAAGAGTTTGAAAATGAAAGGAAAAAACATGACTAAACGCGCCTTAATCAGCGTCTCAGACAAAGCGGGCATTGTTGAATTTGCCCAAGAACTTAAAAAACTTGGTTGGGATATCATCTCAACAGGTGGGACCAAGGTTGTCCTTGATAATGCCGGGGTGGACACAATTGCCATTGATGATGTGACTGGTTTTCCAGAAATGATGGACGGTCGTGTCAAGACCCTTCATCCAAATATCCACGGTGGGCTCCTCGCTCGTCGTGATTTGGATAGTCACCTGGAAGCGGCCAAAGACAATCAAATCGATCTCATTGACCTTGTAGTGGTCAATCTCTATCCCTTTAAAGAAACGATTCTCAAACCAGATGTGACTTATGCTGATGCGGTGGAGAATATCGATATCGGCGGGCCATCTATGCTTCGTTCAGCAGCTAAAAACCATGCCAGCGTAACGGTTGTGGTAGACCCTGCTGACTATACAGTGGTTTTGGATGAGTTGTCAGCCAATGGTGAAACGACTTACGAAACTCGCCAACGTTTAGCAGCCAAGGTTTTCCGCCACACTGCGGCTTATGATGCCTTGATTGCAGAGTATTTTACAGCTCAGGTCGGCGAGAGCAAGCCTGAAAAGTTGACCTTGACCTATGATCTCAAACAAGCTATGCGCTATGGGGAAAATCCTCAACAGGATGCCGATTTCTACCAAAAAGCCTTGCCGACAGACTACTCCATTGCTTCAGCGAAACAGCTCAACGGGAAAGAATTGTCATTCAATAATATCCGTGACGCTGATGCGGCCATTCGTATCATCCGTGATTTTAAAGACCGTCCAACCGTTGTGGCTCTCAAACACATGAACCCATGTGGAATCGGTCAAGCTGATGATATCGAAATTGCTTGGGATTACGCTTATGAGTCTGATCCAGTTTCTATCTTTGGTGGAATTGTCGTTCTCAACCGTGAGGTGGATGCTGCGACTGCTGAGAAGATGCACGGTGTTTTCCTTGAAATTATCATCGCACCAAGCTATACCGATGAAGCGCTAGCCATTTTGACCAACAAAAAGAAAAACTTGCGTATCCTTGCCTTGCCATTTGATGCTCAAGAGGCTAGCGAAGTGGAAGCAGAATACACAGGTGTTGTCGGTGGACTTCTGGTGCAAAATCAAGACGTGGTCAAAGAAAGTCCAGCTGACTGGCAAGTGGTGACAAAACGCCAGCCAACTGAGACAGAAGCGACTGCTCTTGAGTTCGCTTGGAAGGCTATCAAGTACGTCAAATCAAACGGTATTATCGTGACCAATGACCACATGACACTTGGCGTTGGCCCAGGTCAAACTAATCGTGTGGCCTCTGTTCGTATTGCCATTGACCAAGCCAAAGACCGCCTTGACGGCGCGGTCCTTGCTTCGGATGCCTTCTTCCCATTTGCGGATAATGTGGAAGAAATCGCCAAAGTAGGTATCAAGGCTATCATCCAGCCAGGTGGGTCCGTCCGTGACCAAGAGTCTATCGAAGCTGCTGACAAATACGGCTTGACTATGGTCTTCACAGGAGTGAGACATTTTAGACATTAATTAAATTAGGCAAACATCAATGGATGAGTGCCTTTTCTGCGGTAGAGAGAATCTTAATCAGTAGTTTTACAGATGGGATTGGTAGGGTTAAACCTGTCTTAGATAAGTTAGATTTATTGATCTATATAGTAAATGAAGCAAAGAATGTGCTCAAATGTTTCTAATTTATTGAATTGTGGTCTCTAGACTTGTTTAGTTATATATTTATTAAGTTATATTGGAGTTTGGGAAGAAAAATGTTATAATATAGTATATAATATAATAGGTATAATTTAAAATATAAAAAGGAGTTAAAATGGAAAGTGGTCTAAATAACTTAAATAAATTATTTACAAATGGAATATATAGAATACCAGATTATCAAAGGGGCTATGCATGGGGAACGAAAGAAGTTGAGGATTTTTGGGAGGATTTATTTAACTTGTCAGTGGAGAGACAGCACTACGGAGGAGTTATAACGTTAGAGGAGATACCGAAGAATGAACTAGATAAAAATAAAACAGATCAATGGTTTTTAAATAAAATTAATAGGACACCATATTATGTTGTTGATGGACAACAAAGATTAACAACAGCGATGATTCTTTTAAAAGTTATAATTGAGGTAGCAAAAAGTCATAAATTAAAATACCTAAATGAATTTGATTCCATTTCTGAAATTGAAAAAGATTTTATTGTATTAAAAAGAGAGGCTGATAATACATTTTACTTACCATTTTCGTATGAAACAGAAAATGATAGTTATGGATTCTATATTTCAAAGATATTAGAATTAGATGGTTTAGAAGATAAATATCCAATTTACGAAAGTAAGTATAGTGACAATCTTCAAAATGCATTAGAATTTTTTAAGAAAAAGGTTTCAAAATTAAATCAAGAAGATATTGATGTGTTATATACTAAATTAGTTCATAAGCTAGTATTTAATAGATATGTTATTGATTCAAACTTAGATATTCATGTTACATTTGAGACAATGAATAATCGAGGAAGAATTTTATCAACATTAGAACTACTGAAAAATCGCTTAATTTATTTGACGACTCTATATACCGAAATATCTCTAGAGAATAGGATTGAAGTAAAAAACCAGATTAATGATGTGTGGAAAATAATTTATAGGAGTATTGGGGAAATTGATCACAGTGAAAATATATTTAATTGGTCAATGAGGAGATATAGATTTTACTCAATGACTACTGATGATATTTTTTTGGATGCGCAATTAACCGCTTATCCAATTCATAAGTTTAAAAACTATTTAGAGCCTGATGAACAAAAAATGTATGAAAGAAATACACTTGTTCTACACTCGGAGAATCTGTTAAAAAATATATTTACTTCACAAAATGTAATTCAGAAAAAACTGAAATTAAAAGATATTCAAGAATATATCCAAGATTTAAAGATAAGTATTCGTGTTTGGAAAGATATGCAACTTACTGTTAGTTTCTCAGACGACGTTAAGATAAAAGAATATTTATCTCGTATAAATTTTTTAACGGTAACTAACAATCGTAATACTAGATCGCGTGATTTTGTGATACCTAAGGAAATATCTAGTGATGTCCTAGAGATGGATTCGATGGAAGATTTATTCGATAGCATAGCTAAAGAGGATAGACATTCCTTTTATGATACTCAGTCCATTTCAGATTTAATTCAGAAATTCATTTTTAAACTTTTGAAAACAGAAAGTACAAACCTTTTACCAACATTAAGAAATATTGAAAAATTTTTATTTTTGGATTCATTCATACCAGATAGTAGTGAATTAAGGTATGACGAATTAGATAGAAAAATAAGAGTTTTACAATTCAATACATTTATTTTGCTATGTTATTTAGATAGGCAGCCTAATATCAATGAAGAATTATTAAATAAATTTAATCGCCAAATGACTAAGATTCATAAAGAATACTTTAAATTAATACCAAAAAGCTATGATGTATTATCAAATACTCAATTTTATTTGAATTCTCCTAGACTATCCTATTATATTTTGACACAGTATAATTTAGAATTAATGGATAGATCTAAAGAAATTTTTAATGAAACTGACAGATTATGCTTCTATTTTAACAAGAAAAGTTATAACATTGAGCATATTTATCCACGCAACCATAGATTTACTTATTGGAATGAAAGATTTGGTTCTCTTAATCAAAAAGATAGAGAAAAGTATAAAAATACATTAGGGAACTTAATAGTTATATCAGCTAGAAAAAATGAAAAACTAGAAAATAAATCTTATCCTGATAAATGTGACTTTAAAGAGATAAATAACCCAACGGGATATAAATATGGAACCATGGCTGAAAGGTATTTATGCGAAAAATACTCTGACTGGACTCCGGAATCAATCTATAAGAGAGGTCGAGAAATATTAGAGTTTGTGCATAAAGAATGGGGAATAAAAATTCCTCCCAAAGATTCAAAAAAAGTTTTAGGATTGTCAGAAAAATAACAACTTGTTATAAAATTCGCAAAATTATCTGGACCTAGATTGGAGAAGATAAATTAGTCTTCTCTTTTTTTGAATTTAAATACGATGAGAATAAAAGTTTTAAATTTTTTGCTGTCTTCAGTTTTGATTTTGAATCGGGATGTTCTAGTAGTTTATAATTAGGATGCTTTCATACAAATTAATTTACGATTTGGGTGAAGAATAATCTAGTAGAATACAATACATTGTTTTAAATGTTTCAAGATTAACATATTTCGGATATATTGGTTTTTTATCATAAGGTCCGACATATTTTACTTTAAAGTTAGATGATTTTGTTGGACTATTTCAAATACTATATTATATGCTTTTATATCCTATATCAGAGTGTTAAAATAGGCTATGAGTTTCAGTAGGATTGAATTGATACAATCAACTAGGGAGTTGTCTGGATAGATTTTATCAATTTTTAATATTTATTATTAATTTGATATATTGAAATAAACCAACGAGGAGATGATAGTGTCTTGCGTACTTTCGATACAGAGACTTTTAACTTTGTATATCCTCTGACTTTCTGATAAGTATGGGATAAGAGGAGTTAGTATTTTCCCAAAAATATTACATAAGACAAGAATGCTGAGTTCAAAATTGTTTTAATCTATTTTTTTAAAAAATTAGATTAAAACGAACGTTTATGATATAATGTTATTAAATAATTCGCAAAGAGGTTGAGAGATGAAGCTGTTAGTTGTCGGTTCGGGTGGTCGTGAACATGCGATTGCTAAAAAGTTACTTGAATCAAAAGACGTTGAAAAAGTCTTTGTAGCTCCTGGGAATGACGGTATGACTCTGGATGGTTTGGAATTGGTAAATATCTCTATTTCCGAACGTTATAAATTGATTGAGTTTGCAAAAGACAACGATATTGCTTGGACCTTTATCGGTCCAGATGATGCCCTTGCTGCTGGTATCGTGGATGATTTTAATGTAGCTGGTCTCAAAGCCTTTGGTCCGACAAGATTGGCAGCTGAGCTGGAGTGGTCCAAGGATTTTGCTAAGGAAATCATGGTCAAATATGGCGTTCCGACAGCAGCCTATGGCACATTCTCGGACTTTGAGGAAGCCAAGGCCTATATCGAAAAGCAGGGCGCTCCAATCGTGGTCAAGGCGGATGGCTTGGCCCTTGGGAAAGGTGTTGTCGTTGCTGAGACAGTCGAACAAGCGGTCGAAGCCGCTCATGAGATGCTGTTGGACAATAAATTTGGTGACTCTGGTGCGCGTGTGGTTATCGAGGAATTCATTGACGGAGAGGAGTTCTCCCTCTTTGCCTTTGTTAATGGCGACAAGTTCTACATCATGCCAACGGCTCAGGACCACAAACGTGCCTATGATGGCGATAAGGGGCCTAACACTGGTGGAATGGGGGCCTATGCGCCAGTTGCTCACTTGCCACAGAGCGTGGTTGCCACAGCGGTTGACACTATTGTCAAGCCAGTCCTAGAAGGGATGATCAAAGAAGGTCGTCCTTATCTTGGTGTTCTTTACGCAGGGCTTATCTTGGCAGCTGATGGACCCAAAGTCATTGAGTTCAACTCTCGTTTTGGAGATCCTGAAACGCAAATCATCTTGCCTCGTTTGACATCTGACTTTGCACAAAATATTACGGACATTCTCGATGGTAAGGAGCCAAACATCACCTGGACGGACAAGGGTGTGACTCTGGGTGTGGTTGTCGCATCCAACGGTTATCCGTTAGACTATGAAAAAGGTGTAAAGTTGCCAGCCAAGACAGAAGGCGACATCATCACCTACTATGCAGGGACTAAGTTTTCGGAAAATAGCAGAGCACTGCTGTCAAATGGCGGACGTGTCTATATGCTCGTCACCACAGCAGACACCGTCAAAGAATCCCAAAACACCATATACAGCGAACTTAACAAACAAAACACAGAAGGCCTCTTCTACAGAACAGATATCGGAAGCAAAGCGATTCGATAAAGATATAAGAAAAGGCGACGTAGTCGCCAAACACGATAATGGTCGCCGTGGTGAAAAGACCAGAACAGATTCTGTTCTGGTCGGGGGAAAATTTGAGACCTTAGGCTCAAAGTTTAGGAATGAAACCGAAGGTTTGCTTCCGTCCCCACCACCTAAGACCATTATCAAAAAAGAAGAAAAGGAAAAATTATGACTAAACCAATTATTTCCATCATCATGGGCTCCAAATCCGACTGGGCAACCATGCAAAAAACAGCTGAAGTCCTAGACCGCTTCGGCGTTGCTTACGAAAAGAAAGTTGTCTCTGCCCACCGCACACCAGATCTCATGTTCAAGCATGCAGAAGAGGCCCGTAGCCGTGGCATCAAGGTTATCATCGCAGGTGCAGGTGGCGCAGCTCACTTGCCGGGCATGGTAGCGGCAAAAACCACTCTTCCAGTCATCGGGGTACCTGTCAAATCACGTGCACTTAGTGGCGTGGACTCGCTCTACTCCATCGTACAGATGCCGGGTGGGGTGCCTGTTGCGACAATGGCTATCGGTGAAGCTGGTGCGACAAACGCAGCCCTCTTTGCCCTCCGTCTCCTTTCAGTAGAGGATCAGACTGTTGCGACAGCATTGGCAGATTTTGCAGAAGAACAAGGAAAAATCGCAGAGGAGTCTACAAATGAGCTCATCTAAAACAATCGGCATTATCGGTGGTGGTCAACTGGGTCAGATGATGGCCATTTCTGCTATCTATATGGGTCACAAGGTTATCGCGCTGGATCCTGCGGCGGATTGCCCGGCCTCTCGCGTTGCGGAAATCATCGTGGCTCCTTATGACGATGTGGATGCCCTTCGTCAGCTGGCGGACCGCTGTGATGTTCTCACTTATGAATTTGAAAATGTCGATGCTGACGGTTTGGATACTGTCATTAAGGATGGACAACTTCCTCAGGGGACAGACCTACTTCGCATTTCTCAAAATCGGATTTTTGAAAAGGACTTCCTCTTAAACAAGGCACAAGTCACCGTAGCACCTTATAATGTTGTGACCTCAAGCCAAGATTTGGAAGATATTGACCTTTCTAAAAATTATGTCCTAAAGACTGCTACCGGTGGCTACGATGGGCATGGGCAAAAGGTCATTCGTTCAGAAGCAGACTTGGAAGAAGCCTATGAACTAGCAGACTCAGCAGACTGCGTTTTGGAAGAATTTGTCAACTTCGACCTTGAAATTTCTGTTATTGTATCAGGAAATGGTAAGGATGTGATAGTTTTCCCAGTTCAGGAAAATATCCACCGAAACAACATTCTTTCAAAAACCATTGTACCAGCCCGCATTTCAGAAAGTCTAGCTGAAAAAGCCAAAGCTATGGCAGCGCGAATCGCTGAACAGCTCAACCTATCTGGAACCCTTTGTGTGGAAATGTTTGCGACAGCTGATAATATCATTGTCAATGAGATTGCTCCACGACCACACAACTCTGGGCACTACTCAATCGAAGCCTGTGATTTCTCTCAGTTTGATACCCATATTCTAGGCGTTCTGGGAGTACCATTACCAGCCATCAAACTACATGCTCCAGCGGTCATGCTCAATGTACTCGGACAACACGTCGAGGCTGCTGAAAAATATGTGACAGAAAATCCAAGCGCCCACCTCCACATGTATGGTAAAATAGAAGCGAAGCACAACCGCAAGATGGGACATGTGACTTTGTTTAGTGATGTGCCAGATAGTGTGGATGAGTTTGGGAAAGGGATTGATTTTTAGGAGAAACCTATGATTCAAATCATTGTTAATGCATTTATTGAAAAGGATAAGACTAGAGCAGTTGTTGAAGTCTTGTATGCTAGTAGTGATCACGAAAAAGTGAGGGCTAAATATGAAGAGTTAGTTGCTCAATACCCTGAAAACTATTTAGCAATTTATGACTTGCCATTAGATATTGATTTGAATACACTTTCTCATTACCCATCTGTGTTTATTGGGAAAGAGGAGTTTGAATAATGCGACTGTCGGTTGCTAACTGATGTGAAAATCAAAAAATAGAATAAAAAAACGAGAAAGGAGTGACATACGATTTCATTAATTTGAATTTAAGCGTATAATCTTTGACAGAATAAAATTAATAGAATAATCCGTAGATATTAACATTCATCAGAAAAGGGTTATGATCTTTGTTTAGTAGTGTTCTAGATGAGGTGCAGTAGTTTTAAAGAAAAGTATTAACGAGAAATTAATAGTTCATTTGGTAAAAGAGTTAGTAAGGCTAGATTAGGAGAATATATGTCAAATTTTTTTGAAGGCACTATAAGTAGATTATCCTCATATTACGGTATCATTACGTTTGACGAGGAACGACAAAATGGGGAGGAATTATATACTGTTAAAAGAAGTATTCCATTTTTTTTAAATGATTTATCTCAGTATAGTATTGGTAATACAGTAAGTTTTTCATTACCTCAGGTATCCACTATTGATGAGAGTAATACTCTATTAGTAAGGGGTCAAGCTGTTCAATTTGCTACAAATGTTCAAGTTATTAATGACGATACTGAGGAGGTGATTGATAAGTCACTAGATTTTTATCAGTTATTAAATTCTAAACTTATTCCGTCTCCTAATTTAACTAATATATCATCAGCATTAGATTTTTTGAAAAGACATAATTTAAGATACTCTACTTTTAATGAAATTTTAGTACTATCTAATCTCATTGATAATCAGGTTACTATTGCTGATTTTCAGTCTATGATTGATTATGATAAAAAGTTTAAAGAATTTATCATGAAATGGGTGCTTTTCGTTGAAGATGATATCAAGGCTAGAATTGAAAATAGAATAGCGGAATTGAATATCTCAGAGAGAGATTTATTTAGTAAGGCGGACTCCAGCAGTGATAATAATTTAAAAAGATTGTTTAAGAATTCTCTTAAAAGTGTACGGAAGAATTATTTGTTAAGAGATTGTGGAGACTTACGTCTTCAGTATGAAGCGACGACTGATGAAATTCCGAAGCTAGAATATGCACCTATTGATATGGTAATGGACCAATTTACAGTTGGTGATTTATTGGTATTTATTAAGTTTATTAATGAAGAATACAGTAATTTTAAAGTTGATACCAATACTGATTGGGAAAAAGTTAGTGATTTTCTTTCTGAATTAAAATTAGTTCGAAATATTTCTGCACATGGGAACTCTTTTTTATCTGCGATACTTGATGAAAAGAATAATCCGAATTATTTGCTAGAAGGAAATTCGCATATTTTTGGAGTAGATCCTTTTTATATAGATTCTAGTAAAGAAACGAGTATCTTCCATTTAGTCCGTTCTCCAATTAAATTGATGTTAAAAGGGCAGGTGATTAATCCCCAACATGTTGCAGTTTTTTGGACTCAGAAATTATTAAATAACCAAACTCTTCGTTCTTTTGTTTATTTCTATTTTATGGTTTGTTATTTAACTCAAGGTAAAAGTTTAAACGAAGATTTTAAGAATGAATTGAGAGAAGTATTTGGTGAGTTTGATAAAAAAGTTAATTTTGAAAAAGTTGTAAGTGATGTTCTTTTTCATCCCTCTTTGGATGAAGAAAATAGAAAAAATCTATTGGAATCATTAATTCCTCAAGCGATTAATATGTTCGACTATGTAAAAGAACATAATTATGAATATACGGGTTGTGGTGGGGATACTATCTATGAAATTACTTATTATAATAAGAGAGTTCGAATAAACCTAAGTGATAATGCTAATTGGTATTTATACATGTTAAAAGATATTGCTAATAAACATCCTAATGATGATACAGCAGAAACCTCCTCAACTTGGCCAGAATCACAGGAAATTTGGGAAAAATTTGGGATTTTCTTTTGTGAAGCTTCAAATGCTAGAGAAACTTTGATAAGAATGCTTGATTCAAATCTGGAACTTGAGTGCAATGAAGGAATTGAACAGCTATCAAAAATCGAAGGATTTCAAAAATTAAAAATATTATTTTTGGATATTTTAAACTTATTTAATTAAGGAGAAACAACATGATTAACCGTTACTCTCGCCCTGAGATGGCGAACATTTGGAGTGAAGAAAATAAATACCGTGCTTGGCTTGAGGTGGAAATCTTGGCTGATGAGGCATGGGCCGAGTTGGGGGAAATCCCTAAGGAAGATGTGGCTTTGATTCGCGAGAAGGCGGACTTTGACATCGACCGTATTTTGGAAATTGAGCAAGAGACTCGTCACGATGTGGTGGCTTTCACACGTGCGGTTTCTGAGACGCTTGGTGAGGAGCGCAAGTGGGTTCACTATGGTTTGACTTCTACCGACGTGGTGGATACGGCCTACGGTTACCTCTACAAGCAGGCTAATGACATCATCCGTCGTGACCTTGAAAACTTCACCAACATCATCGCTGACAAGGCTAAGGAGCACAAGTTCACCATCATGATGGGTCGTACCCATGGTGTGCATGCTGAGCCGACAACTTTTGGTCTTAAATTGGCGACTTGGTACAGCGAAATGAAGCGCAATATCGAGCGTTTCGAGCATGCTGCTGCTGGTGTGGAAGCTGGTAAGATTTCTGGTGCGGTTGGGAACTTTGCCAACATCCCACCATTTGTGGAGCAATACGTCTGCGACAAGCTTGGTATCCGTGCTCAAGAAATCTCAACACAGGTTCTTCCTCGTGACCTTCACGCTGAGTACTTTGCAGTTCTTGCTAGCATTGCGACTTCCATCGAACGTATGGCAACGGAAATCCGTGGTCTGCAAAAATCAGAACAACGCGAAGTAGAAGAATTCTTTGCTAAAGGGCAAAAAGGGTCTTCAGCAATGCCTCACAAACGCAACCCTATCGGTTCTGAGAACATGACAGGTCTTGCGCGTGTTATCCGTGGTCACATGATTACAGCCTATGAAAACGTTGCTCTCTGGCACGAACGCGACATTTCCCACTCATCAGCTGAGCGTATCATCACACCGGATACGACTATTTTGATTGACTACATGCTCAACCGTTTTGGAAATATCGTCAAGAACTTGACTGTTTTCCCAGAAAACATGATTCGCAACATGAACTCTACGTTTGGTCTGATCTTTAGCCAACGTGCTATGTTGACCTTGATTGAAAAAGGCATGACCCGTGAGCAAGCCTATGACTTGGTGCAACCAAAAACGGCCTACTCTTGGGACAATCAAGTCGACTTTAAACCACTTCTAGAAGCAGATCCAGAAGTGACCTCACGCCTCACTCAAGAAGAAATCGATGAAATCTTCAACCCTCTTTATTACACTAAACGAGTGGATGATATCTTTGAACGTCTTGGTTTAGGATAATTAAAATAAAATCGAAGTTCTATTACTCTATTTACTGGAGTAGAAGAACTTCGATTTTTCTTGTTTATTAAAGCTTTTTTGCTAAAAAGATTCCCTATATTTTAGTAAAATTTAAACAAATTTAATCTATCTTCATTGACATATAGAAAATACAGTTTTGATGGGATATAATAATCATAGAAAAAAGCCCAAGCGATGAGGCTCAGGCTTTCTTCTTAGTGATCACGGTCACATGAAATGAATTTGATTTTGTAATAATCCGCTCGTTTATAAGTTTCGCTGTAAGCGAGAACTTGACCAGTAGACTCTAGCTTAGTAGTCTTGGTTTGTAAAACGGTTGGGAATTGCTCATCGACTCCGAGGACCGAAGCCGCATGTTCTGGAGTTGGAAATGCTATTTCATTGATTTCTTCAAAATGTTCATCATTCATGTGAATGTGGTAATCTGATTTGAAACGGTTATAGATAGAACTATAATATTCAAGATTTGGATAATTTGCGTTGATGTATTGTTCTGGGATATATGATGTGTGGTAGATGTATGCGACACCATTTGTTTCGCGGACACGTTCAATCTTGTAGTAGAACTGATCACCACGTAATCCAAGTTTTTCCAAGTAGTTTAGTTTATTTCCGCGTTCAATAGAAAGGACGGTCACCTTATCATCTTTAGTTTCAAAAACTTCTACATCTGAAAACTCTACGAGTTTGTGTTTGCGTGCGCGTGAAACGAATGTACCCTTTCCTTGTTGGCGGACAATATAACCATCTTTGGCAAGGTCGTTTAAGGCACGGACAACTGTGATAGAACTAACATCATACATTGCAATCAATTCAGCTTCAGTGTAAAATTTATCTCCACTAGCGAATTGGCCAGAAATGATTTTGTTCTTTAATTCATCTTTTATATATTGATACTTTGGAATTGCCATATTTTTACCTCGATTTTCCTTCTCCGTTAAAGATTTTACCATAAAACTAGAAAGAATAGTAGTCTTTTGAATAAAAAAATTAGAATAATAGGCTATAAGGTTAATTTACATAAAAAATAGGAGATTTTATACATTTTTATACATGCCACCTGTTTGAAGCTATATGTCTGTAAATTCTATATCTTTATAAGTTTTTTGTGTAAAAGTTGGGGAAAAATGAAAAAATTGTGAAAAGCTATTGACAAATGTGGCATATTGAGTTATATTTAATATATCAACAAATGAAAGCGTAAACTTTAGTTGTCAGAAGGTAAGAATATGACACGATTTGAGATACGAGATGATTTCTATCTCGATGGAAAATCATTTAAGATTTTATCTGGCGCCATTCATTATTTTAGGATTCCTCCAGAAGATTGGTATCATTCGCTCTATAACTTGAAGGCTCTTGGTTTTAATACGGTAGAGACTTATGTGGCTTGGAATTTACACGAGCCTCGTGAGGGTGAGTTTCACTTTGAAGGAGCTCTGGATTTGGAGAGATTTCTCCAAACAGCACAAGATTTGGGTCTCTACGCTATCGTTCGCCCCTCTCCCTTCATTTGTGCGGAGTGGGAATTCGGTGGCTTACCAGCTTGGCTTTTAACCAAAGATATGAGGCTTCGTTCCTCAGATCCTGCTTATATTGAAGCTGTCGGTCGCTACTATGACCAGCTCTTGTCACGATTGGTTCCACATTTGTTGGACAATGGTGGTAATATCCTCATGATGCAGGTTGAAAATGAGTATGGTTCTTACGGAGAAGATAAGGCTTATCTGAGAGCGATTCGACAGTTGATGGAAGAGCGTGGCGTAACCTGTCCCCTCTTTACGTCAGATGGTCCATGGAGAGCTACTCTGAAAGCTGGAACCTTAATCGAAGATGACCTCTTTGTAACAGGGAACTTTGGTTCTAAGGCATCTTATAACTTTTCACAGATGCAGGAATTCTTTGATGAACATGGCAAGAAATGGCCACTAATGTGTATGGAGTTCTGGGATGGCTGGTTCAACCGTTGGAAAGAGCCGATTATCACACGGGATCCGAAAGAGTTGGCAGATGCAGTTCGAGAGGTTTTGGAGCAAGGTTCCATCAATCTTTACATGTTCCACGGTGGCACAAACTTTGGTTTCATGAATGGTTGTTCAGCTCGAGGAACTTTGGACTTGCCACAAGTTACATCATATGATTACGATGCCCTTCTGGATGAAGAAGGAAATCCAACTGCCAAATATCTGGCAGTTAAGAAGATGATGGCAACACATTTCCCAGAGTATCCGCAGTTGGAACCACTCTACAAAGATAGTATGGAGTTGGATGCTATTCCACTAGTTGAAAAAGTTTCCTTGTTTGAAACCTTGGATAGCTTGTCAAGTCCAGTAGAAAGCCTCTATCCTAAAAAGATGGAGGAGTTGGGACAAAGCTATGGCTATCTACTCTATCGAACCGAAACAAACTGGGATGCAGAAGAAGAAAGACTTCGTATCATTGATGGTCGAGATAGGGCTCAGCTTTATGTCGATGGTCAGTGGGTCGAAACCCAATATCAGACAGAGATTGGGGAAGATATTTTTTATCAAGGTAAAAAGAAAGCGCTATCTAGGTTAGATATATTGATAGAAAATATGGGGCGTGTCAACTATGGGCATAAGTTCTTAGCTGATACACAACGTAAGGGAATTCGGACAGGAGTTTGTAAGGATTTGCATTTCTTACTAAACTGGAAACACTATCCACTCCCACTAGACAATCCTGAGAAAATTGATTTCTCAAAAGGATGGACAGAAGGACAACCAGCCTTTTACGCTTATGACTTTACAGTCCAAGAGCCAAAAGATACTTACCTAGACTTGTCTGAGTTTGGTAAGGGAGTTGCCTTTGTCAATGGGCAGAATCTAGGACGTTTTTGGAACGTCGGCCCGACCCTCTCGCTTTATATTCCTCATAGCTATCTCAAGGAAGGTGCCAACCGCATCATCATCTTTGAAACAGAGGGCCAATATAAAGAAGAGATTCATTTAACTCGTAAACCTACACTAAAACACATAAAGGGGGAAAACTTATGACAATTGTAGGATGCCGTATCGATGGACGTTTAATCCACGGACAAGTAGCCAATCTTTGGGCTGGAAAACTAAATGTTTCACGTATTATGGTTGTAGATGACGAAGTTGTCAACAACGACGTTGAAAAGAGTGGTTTGAAACTTGCGACACCACCAGGTGTGAAATTGAGTATTTTGCCAATTGAAAAAGCGGCAGCTAATATTCTTGCTGGTAAATACGATAGCCAACGTCTCTTTATTGTGGCTCGTAAGCCAGACCGCTTCCTTGGTTTGGTAGAAGCAGGTGTACCAATTGAAACCCTCAATGTTGGGAATATGTCTCAAACACCAGAAACTCGCCCTATCACACGTTCTATCAATGTAGTAGACAAGGATGTGGAAGATTTCCACAAATTGGCAGAAAAAGGTGTTAAACTTACTGCTCAAATGGTTCCAAATGATCCAATTTCAGACTTTTTGAGCTTATTAAAATAGGAAAAAATTTTTAGGAGGTCATTGTTATGATACAATGGTGGCAAATTTTACTTCTCACTTTGTACTCAGCTTATCAAATCTGTGATGAGTTGACGATCGTTTCATCTGCAGGTTCCCCTGTATTTGCTGGTTTCATTACTGGTTTAATCATGGGAGATGTGACTACTGGTCTGCTTATCGGTGGTAACTTGCAATTGTTCGTTCTTGGGGTTGGTACCTTCGGTGGTGCTTCTCGTATCGACGCAACTTCTGGTGCGGTTCTTGCGACAGCTTTCTCTGTTTCACAAGGAATTGATACAGCGCTTGCGATTACAACAATCGCTGTGCCAGTAGCAACTCTCTTGACTTACTTCGACGTTCTTGGACGTATGACAACTACTTTCTTTGCTCACCGTGTGGATGCTGCAATCGAACGCTTTGACTATAAAGGTATTGAACGCAACTACTTGCTTGGTGCGATTCCTTGGGCTTTATCTCGTGCCCTTCCAGTCTTCTTTGCGCTTGCCTTTGGTGGTGAATTTGTACAACACGTAGTAGATTTCGTTACAAAATACCAATGGGTTGCAGATGGTTTGACACTCGCAGGACGTATGCTTCCAGGTCTTGGATTTGCAATCTTGCTTCGTTACCTTCCAGTTAAACGTAACCTTCACTACCTTGCAATGGGATTTGGTTTGACAGCTATGTTGACTGTTCTTTACTCATACGTAACAGGTCTTGGTGGCGCTGTTGCTGGTATCGTAGGTACTCTACCGAAAGATGTTGCTGAAAAAATTGGTTTTGTGAACAACTTCAAAGGTTTGTCTATGATTGGTATCTCTATCGTAGGTATCTTCCTTGCAGTGCTTCACTTCAAAAATAGCCAAAAAGTAGCTGTAGCAGCACCTTCTACACCATCAGAAAGTGGGGAAATCGAAGATGACGAATTCTAATTACAAACTTACAAAAGAAGATTTTAATCAAATCAACAAACGTAGCTTGTTTACTTTCCAATTGGGTTGGAACTACGAACGTATGCAAGCTTCTGGTTACCTGTACATGATCTTGCCACAATTACGTAAAATGTATGGTGATGGAACCCCTGAATTGAAAGAAATGATGAAAGTTCATACTCAATTCTTCAATACTTCACCATTCTTCCACACCATTATCGCTGGTTTTGACCTTGCCATGGAAGAAAAAGATGGTGTAGGTTCAAAAGATGCCGTTAACGGTATCAAGACAGGTTTGATGGGACCATTCGCTCCTCTTGGAGATACAATCTTTGGTTCACTTGTACCTGCTATCATGGGATCTATCGCAGCAACTATGGCTATCGGTGGTCAACCTTGGGGTATCTTCCTTTGGATCGCAGTTGCAGTTACTTATGACATCTTCCGTTGGAAACAGCTGGAATTTGCCTACAAAGAAGGGGTTAACCTTATCAACAACATGCAAAGTACCTTGACAGCTTTGATTGACGCTGCATCTGTACTTGGTGTCTTCATGATGGGTGCTCTTGTAGCAACAATGATCAACTTTGAAATTTCTTACAAATGGGCAATCGGTGAGAAAATGATTGACTTCCAAGACATCTTGAACCAAATCTTCCCACGTTTGCTTCCAGCAATCTTTACTGCCTTTATCTTCTGGTTGCTTGGTAAGAAAGGTATGAACTCTACTAAAGCTATCGGTATCATTATCGTACTTGCTTTGGCTCTTTCTGCCTTTGGTAAATTTGTACTTGGAATGGGCGCATAATTTATGACGAAATCATTAATTTTGGTGAGTCATGGTCGTTTCTGTGAAGAACTTAAAGGTAGCACTGAAATGATTATGGGTCAACAAGACAATATTCATGCAGTGGCTCTTCTTCCAGAAGATGGCCCAGAAGAATTTACTGCAAAATTTGAAGCGGCTATTGAAGGATTGGATGATTTCCTAGTCTTTGCGGATCTTCTCGGTGGAACACCATGTAACGTGGTGAGTCGCTTGATTATGGAAGGTCGTGACATCGAACTTTACGCAGGTATGAATCTTCCAATGGTGATTGAATTTATCAATGCGAGCCTTACAGGTGCAGATGCGGATTATAAGAACCGTGCTGCAGAAAGCATTGTGAAAGTCAATGACCTGTTAGCGGGCTTCGATGATGACGAAGATGAATAAGATGTGACAACGTGAAAATCGTTAGAGCATTTTATATAGAATATACATGGGAATGGGGCTTACTCCCATTCCCATATTTAATAGAAAAAGAGGAATTCAATGCTACATTATACAAAAGAAGACTTGCTCGAATTGGGTGCAGAAATCACTACACGTGAAATCTACCAACAGCCTGATGTATGGAAAGAAGCTTTTGAATCTTATCAAGCAAAGCGTGAAGAAATTGCAGCCTTCCTACAAAGGATTGCTGATAAACATGACTATATCAAGGTTATCTTGACAGGTGCTGGAACTTCTGCTTATGTGGGAGATACCTTGGTACCTTACTTTAAGGAAGTCTATGACGAACGCAAATGGAATTTCAATGCTATTGCGACCACAGATATCGTTGCCAATCCAGCAACCTATTTGAAAAAAGATGTGGCGACTGTCCTTGTATCTTTTGCTCGTAGTGGGAATTCGCCTGAAAGTGTGGCGACTGTTGACTTGGCCAAAGCCTTGGTGGATGAGCTTTATCAAGTGACGATTACTTGTGCAGCGGATGGTGAGTTGGCTCTTCAAGCCCATGGTGATGACCGCAATCTTTTGCTTTTGCAACCGGCTGCCTCTAATGATGCAGGCTTTGCCATGACTTCAAGTTTTACGTCTATGATGTTAACAGCTCTCTTGGTCTTTGATCCTACAGAATTTGCTGTGAAAGCTGAACGTTTTGAAGTTGTGTCTAGTCTTGCCCGTAAAGTTCTAGACAATGCAGAAGATGTCAAAGAACTTGTTGACCTAGACTTTAACCGTGTCATCTATCTAGGTGCTGGTCCTTTCTTTGGCCTTGCTCATGAAGCTCAGCTCAAGATTTTGGAACTGACTGCTGGTCAAGTTGCGACCATGTATGAAAGTCCAGTCGGCTTCCGTCACGGTCCAAAATCTCTTATCAACGAAAATACAGTTGTTTTGGTATTTGGTACAACAACAGACTACACTCGTAAGTATGACTTGGACTTGGTTCGTGAAGTTGCTGGTGACCAGATTGCTCGTCGTGTTGTGCTTTTGAGTGATCAAGCCTTTGACCTTGAAAATGTCAAAGAAGTGGCTCTTGGTTGTGGTGGTGTCTTGAATGATATTTACCGTGTCTTTCCTTACATTGTTTATGCCCAACTCTTTGCCCTATTGACTTCACTCAAGGTAGAAAATAAACCTGATACACCGTCTCCTACAGGTACAGTAAATCGTGTGGTACAAGGTGTTATCATCCACGAATATCAAAAGTAAGACAATATTTATGAATTCTTGACAAGAGGATTTGTAAACTATCAGATAAACCATAGATTGTCAGTAGGCTTTCTATGGTTTGTTTGCTTGAGAGAAATAGTAAAAGGAGAACAGAATGAAAGTATACACAGAGCGTGTATTTGGAAATGTTGGGGGCAAGGATGTCTTGGCCTATCATTTTGAGACGGACGGTGGTTACCAGCTTGAGGTTATGACTTATGGTGCGACCATCTTGCGCTATGTCACACCTGACAAGGCTGGAAATTTTGCTAATGTTATCTTGGGATTTGATGACTTTGATAGCTATGTAGGCAATAGTCCCAAGCATGGAGCTAGTGTAGGTCCTGTGGCAGGCCGTATCGCAGGTGCGACCTTTGAGCTCAATGGCAAGGCTTATAATCTTGAAGTCAACAATGCTAGCAACTGTAACCACAGTGGGGCAACTGGTTGGGATTCCAGCTTGTTTAAAGTTGAAGAAGTGAGCGACCATGGCTTGACCCTCTACACAGAGCGTACAGATGGGACAGGAGGATTTCCTGGAAATCTCAAGATTTGGATTAGTTACCACTTGGAAGAAACTGGTGCCTACGAAATTAGCTACAAGGTGACGACCGATCAAGATACGCTGGTCAATCCAACCAACCACAGCTATTTCAACTTGTCTGGTGATTTCACAAAGACGATTGACCGCCATGTCTTCCAACTAAACACAGAGGGCATTTATCCAATCGCTCCCGACGGTGTTCCAGCCAAAACTCCAGATGCTACTCGTGATGTGGTCAAACACATCTACAATGGTGCCTTGTTGAAAGATATCTTTGCAGAGGAAGATGAGCAAATCCAGCTGGTATCTGGTTTGGATCATCCATTTGCCCTTCCTGCAGGTCATGACAATGCTGGATTCCTTTATGACCAAAATTCAGGTCGCTTCCTGCTTTTCAAGACAGAAGCTCCTTGCTTTGTAGTCTACACAGCAAACTTTGTGGATGAAAGTGTCATCATAGGAGGTCGTCCAATGGTACAGCACAATGGGATTGCCCTTGAAGCGCAAGCTTTACCAGATGCCATTCACAGTAACCTCAAAGACCAAGTCATTCTCAAAGCCGGTCAAACCTTTACAAGCAAGACACGTTATGAGCTTGTTGTGAAATAAGAGGATAGAATTTCTACTTTTGGGGTGAATAGTATTTGCCTTATAACATTAGTAGAAATGGGCAAAGAATAGGAAAATATGATATAATTTAATATTGAAAATACCTGTCCTATCTAAAGGATAAAAGATGAAGAAAATTGTATTTGCTAGTGCCTTGGCCTTTACCTTGGCTGGAGCAGTTTTTACAACTGATGTTTTTGCGAATGACAGATTGGTGGCAACACAATCTATTAATGGTAAAAATGAAAATGTATTGACCTCAGAGGTGCTAAAACCTTCTAGTGGCAACGTTTTGGTCGGAATCAGGGGAGAATTTTTAACCCCAGATAAACAAGCTATTTTGGATGCGATTAATAAGATTCGTAAGGAAGCAGCTGATGAAGGTTTGGTAGATAAGTATATCCCTATCAAATGGTCTACTGATCTTGAGAAAACTGCATTTGTACGCGCTACTGAGGTGTCAGTAACTCTGAAACCTGAGCGTCTTTCTACGAAAGAAATCTGGACTGCTTTTCCATCTAGTAATAGTATAAGAGGAGAAGCTTTAGATGTGAACTATGAAGGTTTTCTAAAAGCAATTGAAAACTGGCATGCTGAGAAGGCGAATTATGTAGCGAAAAAGAAGGGTGGAACATCTAAAGAATTTACAGGTTATTATGAGGTTTTGATCAATTCTAAATTTACCTATGTGGGTCTCGCAGCCTTTAAAAATGCAGCTAGCTCTCAGCAAGTAGCGACGATTTCTTTAGCTTTAGGTGATGATGCTTCTTCAGAGGAATTGGCTGGTGGATATGGTTCTGCTATTCAGTATACAGAAGTGACTGCATCAAATCTTTCAACAGTTAAAAGTAAAGCTACGGTTGTAGAAAAACCACTGAAAGATTTTAGAACATCTACATCTAGTCAGTCTGGCTGGGTACAATCTAATGGTAAATGGTATTTTTATGAGTCTGGTGATGTGAAGACAGGCTGGGTGAAAACGGGTGGCAAATGGTACTACTTGAATGATTTAGGTGTCATGCAGACTGGATTTGTAGAAGTTGATGGAACATGGTATTTCCTTGATAGTTCAGGCGCGATGTTTACAGGCTGGGGAACAGATGGTAGCAGATGGTTCTACTTTGATGGCTCAGGAGCTATGAAGACAGGCTGGTATAAGGAGAATGGTACTTGGTATTATCTTGATCAATCAGGTGTCATGAAGACAGGTTGGTTTAAAGTAGGCAAGTACTGGTACTATGCATATGGTTCAGGAGCTTTGGCAGTCAGCACAACAACACCAGATGGTTACCGTGTAAATGGTAATGGTGAATGGGTAAACTAGGCTGAAAATGTCAGGCCATAGGTAAAGTATTCATCTTACTTAGAAAAAAGAATGAATGATAAGAAAGAGGTTGATGACGAACATTGACCTCTTTTGGTTGGAATAGCGGCCTCAAGTTGTCTGGCTTGACTTTCTTGATAGAAGTTATATAATAATTGTAATGATTATAATTACAACAAAGGAGACATCCTATGACCTATGAATACAAGAGCCATATTTATTTGGCAGAGGCAGTTTTAAATGTAAAGGATTTGGCGAGTCAAACAGCCTTTTATCAGCAAATCATTGGTTTAGAAATCTTATCTCAAACTGAGACAGAGGTCATTCTAGGCCTTGGTGGAAAAGCCTTGGTTCAGCTGATTCAAACACAAGAGAGCGGAGAAGTAAGGGAACATTATGGCCTTTACCATCTGGCTATTCTCTTGCCCACACGCAAGGCTTTGGCTGATGTCTTGAAACATCTGACAGATTTACAGATTCCTCTTGTCGGAGGTGCAGACCACGGTTACAGTGAGGCTCTTTACTTGGAAGATTTGGAGAGGAATGGCATTGAACTCTATCGAGATAAACCCGTTTCCACATGGGATATTCGAGAAGATGGGCGTATTATAGGGGTCACTGAGGCCCTTACAGCTCAGGACATCTATGAGTTGGGAGAAAGAGTAGAGCCCTTTATCCTAGCAGAAGGTTCGAGAATGGGGCATATCCATTTGTCTGTCAAGGATAGTCGAAAGTCTAGTCAGTTTTATCAAAAGGTGTTAGGACTAGAGGATAAATTCAGTGTGCCTAGCGCTAGTTGGATTGCAGCTGGAGATTATCATCATCATTTAGCAGTCAACGAATGGGGTGGGAAAGGTCTGGCTCCGCGTAAGCAAGGCCTTCCAGGATTAGCCTATTATGTCATTGAAGTCGCACATAAAGAAGAACTGTTAACGATTGCGCAACGAGCACAAGAAGTTGATACACCAATCAAATGGCTGACATCGAGCCGGTTGGAAATCACAGACCCAGATGGAATTGTGACTCGTATTCGTTTAGCAAGATAGGCAAGATGTGATAAAAATCAAAGCATAAACTGTAGAAAGTACCCCTTATCCTAGTCAGATATGTAGAAAATTTGGTATGATAGTAGGGAATAAGGAGAAGAATGCAATGACCAGTGAATACCAGAAAATGATAGCAGGTGAACCCTATCATCCGTTTGATCCTGAGTTGCGGACCTTGGCTCAGGCTTCTCGCCAAAAACAATCTGCCTTTAACAAGGAAGAAGATCCCTTGAAGGGAATCGAAATCATCAAGACTTGGTTTGGCTCGACTGGACAAAATATCTTTGTCAATCCACGCCTGGTGGTCGATTATGGAGTCAATATCCATCTAGGGGAAAATTTTTATTCTAATTGGAATTTGACCATGCTGGATGTTTGCCCTATTCGCATCGGAGACAATGCCATGATTGGTCCCAACTGTCAGTTCTTGACTCCCCTCCATCCATTGGACCCGCAGGAACGTAATTCAGGTATCGAATACGGCAAGCCCATCACTATCGGAGACAATTTCTGGGCTGGAGGTGGTGTCATTGTCCTTACTGGAGTGACACTGGGAAATAATGTCGTTGCTGGAGCAGGGGCTGTAATCACTAAGTCCTTTGGCGACAACGTTGTCCTAGCTGGTAATCCCGCGCGCGTGATTAAGGAGATACCTATGAAATAGAAGTAAAAAGGAACAGCGGAGGTTGTTTCTTTTTTGTAGGATTCATCATCTTTTACCCAGCCCACATTTACCTACTCTATCTCTTAGCAAGTCTGCTTTTTTCTCCTCGGTTCTTCAGCTTCCTCCTTGACACTCGGTCAGCTTTTGATACAATAGTACAAAATTAGAGGAGGTGGGTTATGATTCAGAAACATGCGATTCCCATTTTAGAGTTTGATGACAATCCTCAGGCGGTCATCATGCCCAATCACGAGGGGCTGGACTTGCACTTGCCCAAGAAGTGTGTCTATGCTTTTTTAGGTGAGGAGATTGACCGCTATGCGAGGGAAGTAGGGGCGGACTGTGTCGGCGAATTCGTTTCTGCCACCAAGACTTATCCAATCTATGTCGTGAACTACAAGGGCAAGGAGGTCTGTCTGGCTCAGGCTCCTGTTGGTTCAGCTCCAGCAGCCCAGTTTATGGATTGGTTGATTAGCTATGGTGTGGAGCAAATCATTTCCACTGGAACCTGTGGTGTGCTGGCTGATATAGAAGAAAATGCCTTTCTAGTCCCTGTTCGCGCACTGCGAGATGAAGGAGCTAGTTATCACTATGTGGGACCTTCTCGTTATATGGAAATTCAGCCAGAGGCTATTGCTGCTATTGAGCGAGTTTTGGAAGTCAGAGGGATTCCCTATGAAGAAGTCATGACCTGGACGACAGACGGTTTTTACCGAGAAACGGCTGAAAAGGTGGCTTATCGTAAGGAAGAAGGCTGTGCTGTCGTGGAGATGGAGTGTTCTGCACTTGCGGCAGTAGCTCAACTGCGTGGCGTTCTCTGGGGAGAGTTGCTGTTCACAGCTGATTCCTTAGCAGACTTGGACCAGTACGATAGTCGTGACTGGGGTTCAGAAGCTTTCGAGAAGGCTTTGGAACTCTGTCTTGAGATAACTTCTCAGATCTAGCTACTCTCCTACTTTTTATGGTACAATGGATGTATGTTATTCAAATTATTTGTGAAAAAAATTGAGAGAGCTTTGGGCGGACTTTCGCCAGCTCGTCGGATTTTTCTGAGTTTCGCTGGAGTTATCTTTATAGGTTCTCTTCTTTTGAGTTTTCCTTTTGTTCAGGCAAGTGGTTCGCAGGCTACTTATTTTGACCATCTCTTTACGACGGTGTCCATGGTCTGTGTGACCGGCCTTTCTACGCAACCGGTAGCTACTACCTATAATGTCTGGGGGCAGTTGATTTGTATGCTCTTGATCCAGATTGGTGGTCTGGGGCTCATGACTTTTATCGGGGTCTTTTATATTCAGGGGAAGCAAAAGCTCAGTCTTCGCAGTCGTGAAACTATTCAGGAAAGCTTTAGTTACGGGGAGACTCGGTCGCTGAAGGCCTTTATGCGGTCCATCTTTTTGACAACTTTTCTGGTGGAGGGCTTGGGTGCCTTTCTACTAAGTTTCCGTTTTATTCCTGAGTTCGGCTGGGGACGGGGCATTTTCACCTCTATCTTTTTAGCCATTTCAGCCTTTTGTAATGCTGGTTTTGATAATTTAGGAAGTAGCAGTTTAGTGGCTTTTCAGACGGATCCTTTGATCAATCTGGTCATTGCTGGCTTGATTATCACAGGTGGTCTTGGATTTATGGTCTGGTTCGACTTGGCAACCCAGTTTGACAAGAAGAAAAAACGCCGTCTGCGTTTCCACACCAAGCTGGTCCTTTTCTTGACTGCAGGGATCTTGCTGTTTGGGACAGTATCTACACTCTTTACGGAGTGGCACAATCCAGGGACTATTGGCAATTTCAGTGTTCCAGAGAAAGTGCTGGTCAGCTTTTTCCAAACTGTCAGCATGAGAACAGCTGGTTTTGCTTCTATTGACTATACCCAAGCTCGGCCTGTGACCTTGTTTATCTATATCCTACAGATGTTTCTGGGTGGGGCGCCTGGAGGAACGGCTGGGGGGCTCAAGATTACGACTTTCTTTGTCTTGTTGGTCTTTGCTCGTAGTGAATTGCTGGGCTTACCTCATACGAATGTTGCGCAGAGAACCATTGAGGCTCGTACAGTCCAAAAATCCTTTAGTGTCTTCATTATCTTTTTGATGACCTTCCTGTTGGGCTTGGTGTTGCTGGGAATTACAGCAGAAGGAACACCGCGATTTATCTACCTTATGTTTGAGACCATTTCAGCTCTTGCGACAGTTGGGGTAACGGCAAATCTGACGCCAGAATTGGGCAAGCTAGCTCTCAGCATTGTCATGGTGCTCATGTTTATTGGCCGTATAGGTCCCTTGACCTTGTTGGTTAGTCTAGCTGACTACCAGCCTGATAAGAAAGATTTGATTCAGTATATGAAAGCAGATATTAGTATTGGATAAGAAAGGAAGAATGATGTCAGATCGTACGATTGGAATTTTAGGTTTGGGGATTTTCGGGAGTAGTGTCCTGATGGCCCTTGCCAAGCAAGATATGAATATCATTGCCATTGACGACCACGCCGAGCGTATCAATCAATTTGAGCCTGTTTTGGCGCGTGGAGTTGTTGGCGATATCACAGATGAGGAACTCCTCAGAACTGCAGGAATTGATACCTGTGACACGGTTGTAGTCGCAACAGGGGAAAATCTGGAGTCGAGTGTGCTTGCAGTCATGCATTGTAAGAGTTTGGGGGTACCAAGGGTTATTGTCAAGGTCAAAAGCCAGACAGCCAAGAAGGTACTGGAAAAAATCGGTGCCGACTCGGTGATCTCGCCTGAGTATGAAATGGGGCAGTCCCTAGCGCAGACCATTCTCTTTCATAACAATGTTGATGTCTTTCAGCTGGATAAAAATGTGTCCATCGTGGAGATGAAAATTCCGAGTGTTTGGGCAGGGCAAAGTCTGAGCCAGCTGGATTTACGTGGCAAATATAACCTCAATGTCCTAGGATTTCGTGAACAAGAAAATTCACCACTGGATGTCCAGTTTGGCCCTAATGACCTTTTGAAGGCAGATGCCTATATTTTAGCAGTCATTAACAACCAGTATCTAGATGACTTGGCAGAATTAAATTCGTAAGGAGGGGATTCCCCTCTTTTTTGATGTCCAAGATAGGAAATAGAGACCGGAAACCCTTGTATTCCAGTAAAAATCCTTCAGAAGCTGAACTTTATGGTAGAATAGAAAGAAGTGACAAGAGAGAGTAGTACTCTTCAAAAATCTCTTCAAACCACGTCAACGTCGCCTTGCCGTAGGTATGGTTACTGACTTCGTCAGTTCTATCCACAACCTCAAAACAGTGTTTTGAGCTGACTTCGTCAGTTCTATCTGCAACCTCAAAGCAGTGCTTTGAGCAACCTGCGGCTAGTTTCCTAGTTTGCTCTTTGATTTTCATTGAGTATAAGAAAAAATCAGTCCCCTAAAGGAGTAGATTATGAAGTTATTGTCTATCGCCATTCCTAGCTATAATGCTGCAACCTATCTTCATTACTGTGTGGAGTCGCTAGTGATTGGTGGTGAGCAAGTTGAGATTTTGATTATCAATGATGGGTCTCAGGACCAGACTCAGGAAATCGCTGAGCGTTTAGCTAGCAAGTATCCTAACATCGTTAGAGCCATTTATCAGGAAAATAAGGGCCATGGCGGTGCTGTTAATCGTGGCTTGGCAGAGGCTTCTGGGCGTTATTTTAAAGTAGTTGATAGTGATGACTGGGTTGATCCTCGTGCCTATCTGAAAATTTTGGAAACCTTGCAGGAACTAGAGAGTGAAGGTCAAGAGGTGGATGCCTTTGTGACCAATTTTGTCTATGAAAAGGAAGGTCAGTCTCGCAAGAAGAGTATGAGTTATGAGTCAGTCTTGCCTGTCCAGCAGATTTTTGGCTGGGATCAGGTCGGAAATTTTTCAAAAGGCCAGTATATCATGATGCACTCGCTGATTTACCGGACAGATTTGTTGCGAGCGAGCCAGTTCCAACTGCCTGAGCATACTTTTTATGTCGATAATCTCTTTGTCTTTACACCTCTTCAGCAGGTCAAGACCATGTACTATGTGCCAGTCGATTTCTATCGTTATTTGATTGGGCGTGAGGACCAGTCTGTCAATGAGCAGGTGATGATTAAACGTATCGATCAGCAACTCAAGGTTAATCGTCTTTTAATAGACCAGCTTGATTTATCTAAAGTAAGTCATCCCAAAATGAGAGAATATTTGCTGAATCATATTGAAATCACGACGGTTATTTCTAGTGCCTTGCTCAATCGAGCTGGAACAGCGGAGCATCTGGCCAAAAAACGGGAGCTGTGGACCTATATTCAACAGGAAAATCCAGAGGTCTTTCAGGCCATTCGCAAGACTATGTTGAGCCGTTTGACCAAACACTCCGTCTTGCCAGCTCGCAAACTGTCCAATGTCGTCTATCAAATCACCAAATCTGTTTATGGATTTAATTAATATAAGTATTTTATAAGAGGGATTTAAGAAAAATTTTAACTTTTTCTTAATCCTTTTTAATTTTAGGAGATTATACTAGAGTCATCAAATAAAGAAAAACTCTAAGGAGAATCCTATGAAATTCAATCCAAATCAAAGATATACTCGATGGTCTATTCGCCGTCTTAGTGTCGGTGTTGCCTCAGTTGTTGTTGCCAGTGGCTTCTTTGTCTTAGTTGGGCAACCAAGTTCGGTACGTGCCGATGTGGTCAATTCAACCCCTGCTCAAGTCGTACCAGACGCTGCTTCAGTGAGTGAAAAGAGCGACTTACCAGCAGAACTTCTTAAAGAAGCAGTCGATACAGCTCTTCCTTCAGACCAGGCAGACTCAGCACCCAAAGCAAGCTTGGATACTACAAACTCTCCAGAAAAAGCGGGTGTGACTGCTAAAGACCAAGTAGTAGCACCCAAAGAAGAAGTGCAAGTAAAACCAGAATCTAAGAAAGAAACAGAAGATGCGGTTAAACCTGCGACAAATCCTGCTCCTGCAGTCTCTGGACAAGACCGTGAAGCAAGTGAGGCTCAACCAGCAACTACTCCAGCTGAAGTTCAAAAAGGCGTGGCCGACAACACTAAAGACACAGTAGATGTTCCAGCTACATACTTGGACAAGGCTAACTTCCCTGGTCCATTCACAGCCGGTGTCAACCAAGTTATTCCATACGAATTTTTCGCTGGCGACGGTATGTTGACCCGCCTTATCTTGAAAGCATCTGACAAGGCCCCATGGTCAGATAACGGTTCAGCTAAAAATCCCGCCCTCCCACCGGTAGAGAAATTGGGCAAAGGCCTCTACTTCTATGAAGTGGATTTGGCAGGTACTCAAGGCAAATCTGATAAAGAGCTTCTAGACCTCTTAAAACAAAACGGTACACAAAGCTATAAAGCTACTATCAAAGTGTACGGCGCAAAAGACGGCAAGGCAGACTTGAGCAATCTTGTGGCGACTAAGGATTTGACAGTAAACTTGAATGGCTTGACCACTCCAGCTGAAGTGCAAAAAGGTGTGGCTGACAATACCAAAGATACAGTTGATGTTCCAGCTACATACTTGGACAAGGCTAACTTCCCTGGCCCATTCACAGCCGGTGTTAACCAAGTTATTCCATACGAATTCTTCGCTGGAGACGGTATGTTAACTCGTTTGATTTTGAAAGCCTCAGATAAGGCCCCATGGTCAGACAACGGCTCAGCTAAAAATCCTGCCCTTCCACCAGTAGAAAAATTGGGCAAAGGTCTCTACTTCTACGAAGTAGATTTGGCAGGCACTCAAGGCAAATCAGATAAAGACTTGTTAGACTTGTTAAAACAAAACGGCACTCAAAGCTACAAGGCAACCATCAAAGTGTACGGTGCTAAAGATGGTAAGGCTGATTTGAGCAACCTTGTAGCGACTAAGGATTTGACAGTAAACTTGAATGGATTAACTACTCCAGCTGAAGTGCAAAAGGGTGTGGCTGACAATACTAAAGACACAGTAGACGTCCCAGCCACTTACTTGGACAAAGCCAACTTCCCAGGCCCATTCACAGCCGGTGTCAACCAAGTCATTCCATATGAATTCTTCGCAGGTGATGGTATGTTAACACGCCTTATCTTGAAAGCATCAGACAAGGCTCCATGGTCAGACAACGGTTCGGCTAAAAATCCAGCCCTTCCACCAGTAGAGAAATTGGGCAAAGGCCTTTACTTCTACGAAGTAGATTTGGCAGGTACCCAAGGCAAATCTGATAAAGAGCTACTTGACCTCTTAAAACAAAACGGCACTCACAGCTACAAGGCAACTATCAAAGTGTACGGTGCGAAAGACGGCAAGGCTGATTTGAGTAATCTCGTAGCAACAAAAGATTTGGATGTCAATTTGAATGGCTTGACTACCCCGGCTGAAGTGCAAAAGGGCGTGGCTGACAACACCAAAGACACAGTGGATGTTCCAGCTACTTACTTGGATAAATCCAACTTCCCTGGACCATTCACAGCCGGCGTCAACCAAGTCATTCCATACGAACTCTTCGCAGGTGACGGTATGTTAACACGTCTTATCTTGAAAGCTTCAGACAAGGCTCCATGGTCAGACAACGGTTCGGCCAAAAATCCGGCCCTTCCACCAGTAGAAAAATTGGGCAAAGGTCTTTACTTCTACGAAGTAGATTTGGCAGGAACTCAAGGTAAATCAGACAAAGAGCTTCTTGATTTATTGAAACAAAATGGTACTCAAAGTTATAAGGCAACTATCAAGGTTTACGGTGCTAAAGATGGCAAGGCAGATTTGACCAACCTTGTAGCGACTAAGGATTTGACAGTAAACTTGAACGGACATCAGTCTCTTGTTCCGATGCAGTCAGGTTTCGTCCCTTCTTCCAATGGTTCAGCTATGTCAGCTCCAATGATGAATAGTCATCAAGATGCGCCTAATATGAAAGCTCAAATGCCTAGTGCCAATCAAGATGAGATGAAATCTAAAATGCCAGCTACTAGCCAGGATAAGATGATGCCTAACAAAGAGCAGGACAAAACCATGAATGCTAGTCAGCCAATGGCAACTTCAAGTATGAAGCAAGACCAAGTCGCAGCAACCTCAAGCAAAATGTCTGATGAAGGCAAGATGGCATCTACTAACAAGGTGTCAAGTCCAATGATGGCTGATCACATGAAAGACCAAAAAGACATGCTTCCATATACTGGTGAAGCCCAAACATCAATGGCTACTATTGGATTCTTTGGATTAGCCTTGGCAGGACTACTAGGTGGCCTCGGTTTGAAAGCTAAAAAAGAGGAAAATGACTAGTCTAGCTACAGATTTTCTATCTAGGATTTGAAAAATCCAGATATCGTTTAGAATGTTCGTAAAGAGATAAAAATAGTGTTATACTATTGTGGTATAGCACTGTTTTTTTCAAAGGAGAGACAGATGGGAAAGACAATTTTACTCGTTGACGACGAGGTAGAAATCACAGATATTCATCAACGTTATCTGGTTCAGGCAGGATATCAGGTTTTGGTGGCCCATGATGGAGTAGAGGCCTTGGAAATCTTCAAGCGAAAAGCGATTGATTTGATTATTACAGATATCATGATGCCTCGGATGGATGGTTATGACTTGATTAGCGAGGTCCAGTATCAATCTCCAGATCAGCCTTTTCTCTTTATCACGGCTAAGACCAGTGAGCAGGACAAGATTTATGGCCTGAGCTTAGGGGCAGATGACTTTATTGCCAAGCCCTTTAGCCCTCGTGAGCTGGTTTTGCGTGTCCACAATATCTTGCGTCGCCTTCATCGTGGAGGTGAGACAGAAGTCGTCAGTCTCGGGGATTTACGGATGAATCACGGTAGCCATGAGGTCCAAGTCGGAGATGTGGCGCTTGATTTGACCGTAAAATCCTTCGAACTTCTATGGCTTTTAGCCAGTAATCCAGAGCGAGTTTTTTCTAAGACAGACCTCTATGAAAAGGTCTGGCAAGAAGACTATGTGGATGACACCAATACCTTGAATGTTCATATTCATGCTCTTCGACAGGAGTTGGCTAAACATGCTAGTTCAGAAACACCCACCATCAAAACCGTCTGGGGCTTGGGCTACAAAATTGAGAAAGCACGAGGTAGTCAATGAAATTAAAAAGTTATATTTTAGTGGGGTATGTCATTTCAACACTCCTAACGATTATCGTGGTTTTTTGGGCTATCCAGCGAATGCTAATTGAAGAAAGAGAAATTTATTTCCTAGTGGGGATGACTCTCGTGGCTAGTTTTATCGGTGCTGGGATCAGTCTCTTTCTCCTATCGCCGGTCTTTACTTCATTGGGCAAACTCAAGGAACATGCTAAGCGGGTAGCGGACAAGGATTTTCCTTCAAATCTGGAGGTTCAAGGACCTGTAGAATTTCAGCAATTAGGCCAAGCTTTCAATGAAATGTCCCATGATTTGCAGGCCACCTTTGATTCCTTGGAAGAAAGCGAACGAGAAAAGGGCTTGATGATTGCTCAACTTTCGCATGATATCAAGACCCCCATCACTTCAATCCAAGCGACTGTAGAAGGGATTTTGGATGGGGTTATCAAGGAAGGAGAACAGACTCATTATCTGGCAACCATTGGGCGCCAGACGGAAAGGCTCAATAAACTGGTTGAGGAGTTGAATTTTTTGACCCTAAACACAGCTAGAAATCAGGCGGAGACGACTAGTAAAGACAGCATTTTTCTGGATCAGCTCTTGATTGAGTGCATGAGTGAATTTCAGTTCTTGATTGAGCAGGAGGAACGAGATGTTCATTTGCAGGTAATCCCTGAGTCTGCCCGAATTGAGGGAGATTATGCCAAACTTTCTCGTATCTTGGTGAATCTGGTCAATAATGCTTTTAAATACTCAGCTCCAGGAACCAAACTGGAAGTGGTGGCTAAGCTGGAGAAAAACCAGCTTTCAATCAGTGTGACCGATGAGGGGCAGGGAATTGCCCCAGAGGACTTGGAGAATATTTTCAAACGCCTTTATCGTGTCGAAACTTCGCGTAACATGAAAACAGGTGGTCATGGCTTAGGGCTTGCGATTGCGCGTGAATTGGCTCATCAATTGGGTGGAGAAATTACAGTTACGAGTCAGTACGGCCTAGGAAGTACCTTTACCCTCCTTCTCAACGGTAACTTCTAAAACTAACTTCCAGTTTCCCACAACCTAGCTTTTAGTATAAGAAAAACGCGTGAAAAATCAGTGGAAATCCGTCTTAGACTAACTTCCGCTGGTTTTCTTTTTCTTGATATATAAGGGTTCAAAAGCGAAAAGACTCAGAAAAAAGTGCACGACAAATAGCCCTAAAACAGAGTCGTCTTAGAGTAACTTCCAGTTGCTAGCGTTTAGTGTGAGACTTTTCGATGGTGATAAGATGTGTAGTTAGAGGGGAAAATTCCCTTTATTTCAATAAATCAGGTGATAAGTGTGTGTCTTCTGGTTTGACAAATTGGCACCCCAGAAGAGCAGCGATGTCCTCGCCAAAGTTGAAGGTGAAGACGTCGTAAGCAGATTTTCCTTGAAACTCTTCTCGTTTCAAGGAATTGACATGAGAAATGACTAGATTGACGTCTTTCTGAGTCAGCTGGTCAAAGGAAGTGCCCTTGGGAAGAATGGCTCGCAAAACTGTATGGTTCTTCTCAATCCGCCCCTTCTGGTCAGGACGGCTAGGGTCGCAGAAGTAGAGGTGAGACTTCCCATCAATGTCTCGCTCAAGCTTCTCCACATAGGAAAACTCAGATCCGTTGTCCGTGAGAATGACAGGGAAGAGCTGATGGAACGCATACCCTCCGTCCATGACTCTTTATTTCAAAGCTGCGAATTTAGTGGCGACCTCCAGAGCGGTCTTGTTGTCCAAAAGCAAGGCGAAGAGGAAGTTGCAGAAGGAAACGTTGAAGGTGAGTAGCA
>NZ_JAPVZL010000011.1:0-66400 GCF_041432365.1 Streptococcus sp. 20925_1_69 | reverse complement strand
CAAAACCAGGTAAGATTACCGAACCAGGAAAACCATCAGTGGAAGTTCCTAATGTAACAACCCCGGCTAAAGTAACTCCAACCGTAGACTTGGAACAAGATCCTAAGACTGGTGATGTTACAGTGACACCTAAGAGACCAGATGGCTCAACATACCCACCAGGAACAGTAGTAGAAATTCCAGGTAAAGGTGACAAGCCAATCACAGTAACAATCGGAGAAGATGGTAAAGGTAAAGTACCAAACAGTGAATTACCAGACGGTAAGGTTACAAAACCAGGTAAGATTACCGAACCAGGCAAACCATCTGTTGAAGTTCCTGAGGTCACAACCCCAGCCCATAAGACACCAACACTAGATGTGAAACGAGATCCTGAGACAGGTGACGTTACATTAACACCGAAGAAACCAGATGGAACAACATATCCACCAGGAACTACGGTAGAAATCCCAGGTAAAGATGGCAAGCCAATCACAGTAACAATCGGTGAAGACGGTAAAGGTAAAGTACCAAACAGTGATCTACCAGATGTAGAAACACCAGGTACAGGTAAGATTACCGAACCAGGTAAACCAGCTGTTGAAGTTCCTAATGTAACAACCCCAGCTAAAGTAACTCCAACCGTAGAGTTGGAACAAGATCCTAAGACTGGTGATATTACAGTGACACCGAAGAAACCAGATGGCTCAATCTACCCACCGGGAACAGTAGTAGAAATTCCAGGAAAAGGTGACAAGCCAATCACAGTAACAATCGGAGAAGATGGTAAAGGTAAAGTACCAAACAGTGAGTTACCAGACGGTAAGGTTACAAAACCAGGTAAGATTACCGAACCAGGAAAATCAGCTGTTGAAGTTCCTAATGTAACTACACCAGCTAAATTTACACCAACTACCCCAACGACAGAAACACCAGGTGAGATTGAAATTACACGCAAACCAAATGGTGATGCGATTGTAACGCCTAAGAAACCAGATGGAACGACTTACCCATCAGGTAGCAAGGTAGAAATTCCAGGAGAAAATGGAACAACAATCACAGTTATAATTGGTGACAATGGTTCAGGTGAAGTACCAAATGACAAGCTTCCAAAAGGAGACTTGCCAGGAAAAGGAACCGTCACAGAACCGAATAAGAAACCATCACAACCAGTAGATGTAACCACACCAGCTCGTAAGACACCAACAATAGAGTTGGATCAAGATCCTAAGACAGGTGACGTTACAGTAACACCGAAGAGACCAGATGGAACAACATACCCACCAGGAACTACGGTAGAAATCCCAGGTAAAGATGGAAACCCAATTATCGTTACAATCGATAAAGAAGGTAAAGGTAAAGTACCAAACAGTGAATTACCAGACGGTAAAGTTCCAGGTACAGGTAAGATTACCGAACCAGGTAAAGCCACTGTAGAAGTTCCAGTAGAAACTCCAGCTAAGGTAACACCAGCAACACCTGGTACGCCAGTCAAACCTGACACTAATGGAGGTTCTGGTCAAGATACACCTGCACCAGGTACTCCAACTCCAAATGCAGATCAGGTAGATACTAAGACTACTGTTGATAATGGAGCTAAGTCAAATGATTCTCAAAATGTATTGCCAAATACAGGAACAGAATCAAATGCTGCTCTTGCATCTCTAGGACTTCTTGGACTATTGAGTGGATTTGGAATTGTAGCTCGCAAGAAAAAAGAAGACTAAAAATTTAGTCAAATGAACATTCATTCTTTTGTGTTTTAACAACGAACTAGATTGATTCTGATAGTTGTGTTATCCATAAAATACAAAGAATGATTAGATAAAGAAAGCGAACAATGCTAGGATTTTGTTAAACGGAATTCTAAGTATTGTTCGCTTTTTGTGGTATAATAATTACTATGCAGAAAAAACCAACGTCAGCCTATGTGCACATCCCATTTTGTACCCAGATTTGTTATTATTGTGACTTCTCAAAGGTTTTCATCAAAAATCAGCCAGTTGATAGCTATTTGGAGCATCTGCTGGAAGAGTTTCGTTCTTATGATATTCAAAAGTTGAGAACCCTCTACATCGGTGGTGGGACACCAACAGCCCTGTCAGCTCCGCAACTGGAGGTACTATTGGATGGATTGACTAAAAACTTAGACTTGTCTGCCTTGGAAGAGTTGACCATTGAAGCCAATCCAGGCGACTTGGATGCAGATAAGATAGCTGTTTTGAAAAGTTCGGCTGTCAATCGTGTTTCTCTAGGTGTGCAGACCTTTGATGATAAGATGCTGAAAAAGATTGGGCGCAGTCATTTGGAGAAGGATATTTATGAAAATATCGACCGTCTGAAACTGGCTGGTTTTGACAATATCTCCATTGATTTGATTTATGCGCTGCCAGGTCAGACTATGGAGCAGGTCAAGGAAAATGTGGCTAAGGCCATTGGGCTGGATATTCCCCATATGAGTCTGTATAGCTTGATTTTAGAAAACCATACGGTCTTTATGAACCGTATGCGACGAGGGAAATTGCCTCTGCCTAAGGAGGAACTGGAAGCTGAGATGTTTGAGTACATCATCGCAGAGCTGGAACGAGCTGGTTTTGAACATTATGAGATTTCCAATTTTTCCAAACCCGGTTTTGAAAGTCGTCACAATCTTATGTACTGGGACAATGCTGAGTACTATGGCATCGGTGCTGGGGCATCTGGTTATGTAAATGGCGTCCGCTATAAAAATCATGGTCCGATACGTCATTATCTAAGTGCAGTTGAGGAAGGCAACGCTCGCATCACAGAAGAACACCTGAGTCAAAAAGAGCAAATGGAAGAAGAAATGTTCCTGGGCCTTCGCAAGAAATCAGGGGTCTCCATGGCGCGATTTGAGGAAAAATTTGGACGGTCTTTTGATGGACTTTATGGAGAAATCGTCAGAGACTTGGTTCAACAAGGTCTCATGCAAATAGAGGGTGACCGAGTTCGCATGACAAAAAGAGGTCTCTTTTTGGGAGACACTGTAGCAGAACGATTTATTTTGGAGTAGGATGATGGGCTTAACTTATCAAATGAAAATGAAAATTCCTTTTGATATGGCTGATATGAACGGTCATATCAAGATTCCAGATGTGATATTGCTATCCCTACAAGTTTCAGGGATGCAGTCGATTGAGTTAGGAGTTAGTGATAAGGCTATTTTGGAAGACTATAATCTTATCTGGATTATCACAGACTATGATATTGAGGTGGCTCGTTTGCCTCGTTTTGCGGAAGAAATCACCATCGAAACGGAAGCCCTGAGCTACAATCGACTCTTTTGCTACCGTCGTTTCACTATCTATGATGAAGCAGGTCAGGAGCTTATCCACATGATGGCGACTTTTGTTCTTATGGACCGAGACAGTCGAAAAGTCCATGCTGTCGAACCTGAGATTGTGGCTCCTTATCAGTCTGAGTTTGATAAAAAGCTCATCCGTGGACCAAAGTATGAGTCCTTGGAAGAGCCAATCAGCAAGGATTACCATGTCCGTTTTTACGATTTAGATATGAATGGTCATGTCAATAACAGTAAATACTTGGACTGGATTTTTGAAGTCATGGGAGCTGATTTTTTGATTCAATATATTCCCAAGAAAATCAACCTCAAGTATGTCAAGGAAGTTCGACCGGGTGGAGTGATTACATCAGCTGTTGAACGGACTGGACTGGAAAGCAAGCATGAAATCACAAGCGATGGGGCTACCAATGCCCAAGCAATCATCACTTGGCAAGAAATAAAAAAGGATTAGAGAAAATATGAAATATAAAGGCTATTTAATTGATTTAGACGGAACTATTTATAAGGGGAAAGACCGAATCCCAGCAGGGGAGGCTTTTGTTCATGAATTGCAAAAGCGGGACATCCCCTATCTTTTTGTGACCAACAATACAACCCGCACTCCAGAGAGTGTTCAGGAGATGTTGGCTCAGAATTTTAATATCGATACGCCCCTATCGACTGTTTACACAGCGACTTTGGCGACTATCGACTATATGAATGACTTGGGGCTTGAAAAGACGGTCTATGTCATCGGAGAATCAGGTCTCAAGGAAGCCATCAAGGCGGCTGGTTATGTCGAAGACAAGGAAAATCCTGCCTATGTGGTAGTAGGTCTGGACTGGCAAGTTGATTATGAAAAATTTGCGACAGCAACTCTGGCTATTCAAAAGGGAGCTCATTTTATCGGAACCAATCCTGACCTCAACATCCCGACAGAACGCGGTCTTTTGCCAGGTGCTGGTTCGCTGATTACACTTCTTGAAGTGGCAACACGAGTGAAGCCTGTTTATATCGGGAAACCAAATGCCATCATTATGGATAAGGCGGTTGGGCACTTAGGTTTGGAACGTGAAGAATTAATCATGGTTGGGGACAACTACCTGACTGATATTCGGGCTGGGATTGACAATGGCATTCCAACGCTCTTGGTGACGACAGGTTTTACCAAGGCAGAAGAAGTGGCAGACCTGCCAATCGCACCGACTCATGTGGTTTCTAGCCTTGCGGAGTGGAACTTTGATGAAAACTAAACTGACCTTTTGGAGCTCTATGCTCTTTCTCCTCTCTCTTTCTATCCTTCTGACCATTTATTTGGCTTGGATTTTTTATCCGCTGGAAATTCAGTGGTTAAGTTTAACGGATCGGGTCTATTTAAAACCAGAAACCATTCAATACAACTTTCATATCTTGATGAATTATCTGACCAATCCTTTTAGTCAGGTCCTAGAGATGCCAGATTTTCGTTCGTCAGCAGCTGGTCTGCACCATTTCGCAGTGGTCAAGAATCTCTTTCATTTGGTTCAGCTAGTTGCCCTAGTTACCCTGCCAAGCTTCTATTTCTTTGTCAAAGGGATTGTGAAAAAGGGCTTCTTGTCTCTATTTAGTAAAGGGCTTTTGGCTCTAGTGGTTTTGCCTTTACTGATTGGGCTTGGAGGAGTGTTGATTGGTTTTGACCAATTCTTTACTCTTTTCCATCAAATTCTCTTTGTGGGAGATGATACCTGGCTTTTTGACCCAGCCAAGGATCCTGTTATACTGATTTTGCCAGAGACCTTCTTCCTTCATGCCTTCCTCCTCTTTTTTGCCCTTTATGAAAGCTTCTTTGGCTATTTTTACATAAAAAGTCGTAGGAAGTGAAACGAAAGATGTTCTTATTTCACATGTATAAATTAGGTGTGTGATTCGAAACTATCGTTAAGAGTGAATTAACTAATTCAGAAATGTATTAATCGTTCGCAAACAGTCTATTTTTCTGGAAAAATAGGCTTTTTTTCTAAAAATCTCTAGTCAAGCGCTTTATTTTTTTGTATAATAGAGGTAGCAAAGTATAGATAAGAAGAGAAAAGCATGATTACACTATTTCTATCACCGAGCTGTACTTCATGTCGTAAGGCAAAGGCCTGGCTAGAAAAACATAAGGTGCCCTTTGAGGAACACAATATTATGACCAGTCCCTTAACAAGAAAAGAATTGCAACACATCCTTTCCTTGACCGAAAATGGTACTGATGACATCATTTCAACTCGTTCAAAAATTTTTCAAAAATTGAATATTGATGTAGAGAGTATTTCGGTATCGGAATTGCTTCATTTGATTGAGCAGTACCCTAGTCTTTTACGTCGTCCAATTATTATTGATGCCAAACGCATGCAAATCGGTTTTAATGAAGATGAGATTCGTGCTTTTCTCCCTCGTAGTTACCGTAAGCAAGAACTAAAAGAAGCAAGAATGAGAGCTGGTATTAGTTAATGAACAAACAGTATAGTTACCCACTAGATTTGTCGTGGAGCACTGAAGAACTTGCTTCAGTGCTTTCTTTTTTTAATGATGTTGAAGCTGCCTATGAAGGCAAGGTAGAAGCTAAAAAGTTACTGGACTCCTATAAGGGATTCAAGTCTGTCGTGCCAAGCAAGAGTGAAGAAAAACGTTTGGGACGAGAATTTGAAACAGTTAGTGGCTATTCGCTTTACCGAGCAGTTCAGGCTGCCAAGGAAAAAGGGGAAGGAAAGATTTCTCTTGGAAAGTAAATTTGAATTTGCTAAAGAGCTTGTTAAGAAAGCAGGTCAGTACATCCTTGACCATATGCAGGAAGACTTGTGTGTTGAAACCAAGTCCTCTCCAACGGATTTGGTGACCAGACTGGACAAGGAAGTTCAGGAACTTTTGGTTAGTGAGATTTTGTCCCGTTATCCTAAGGATAAGATTTGTGCTGAAGAAGGTTGTCTGAGAGCCTCGGTTCAAGAGGGCAAGGTTTGGGTCATTGATCCCATTGATGGTACCAATAACTTTGTCGCCCAGCAGGAAGATTTTGCTGTTATGATGGCTTATTTTGAAAATGGTCAGGGACAGTTTGGTTTGATTTATGATGTGGTCAAGGGGGATTGTTATCACGGTGGTGGTAAGTTTCCAGTCTGTCGAAATAATAAGCCCCTAGCTCCCTTTCAAGAAAAACCACTTGGAGATTTCCTTATTGCAGGGAATAGTGGTATGCTGGAAACCAATGAATGGGGGTTGGCTGATTTGAGCCGAGCGGTTCTTGGTGTTCGTGTCTATGGAAGTGCGGCCATTAGTTTTGCCAAGATTTTGTCAGGGCGTTTGTTGACCTATGTCACCTATCTGCAACCATGGGATTATGCTGCGGCTAGTATTTTAGGGGAAAGTCTGGGCTATCGGGTGGTGACCCTTTCTGGTGAAGCTCCTGATTTTCAAACCAGACAGCCGATCATGATGCTACCTCTTGAGATGCAGGAGGAAATTCAGTCCTATATTTACGAAAGGAAAAGAACTTAAATGCAATTTCCAGAAGGATTTGTTGAAAAATATGAAGAGATACTAGGAGATGAGGCAAGAGATTTTCTTGCCTCTTTTGAGGAGGAAGCGGTTTCGGCCTTTCGGGTCAATCCTTTAAAAGAAGCGCCAGTTTCCTTTCCTGATGCTATTCCTCAAACTCCTTGGGGTCACTATGGTAAGGTTTCAGGAAAATCGCCTGAGCATGCTACAGGTTTAGTATATTCGCAAGAGCCTGCTGCTCAAATGGTGGCTCAGGTAGCCCAGCCCAGTCCTGGTATGAAGGTCTTGGATTTGGCCGCTGCACCGGGTGGCAAATCCACTCAACTAGCAGCCTATCTAGCTGGGGAGGGGCTGCTTGTTTCCAATGAAATTTCAAGCAAACGGGCTAAGATTTTGGTTGAAAATATGGAGCGCTTTGGAGCGACAAATGTCGTGGTGACCAATGAATCTGCTGACCGCTTGGCCAAGGTTTTTAAAGGCTATTTTGACTTAATCGTTCTTGATGTCCCTTGCTCTGGTGAAGGGATGTTTCGTAAGCAACCAGATGCTATGGACTATTGGAGCTTAGATTATCCAAGTCAATGTGCTAGTCTTCAAAGAGAAATTCTGAAAGATGCAGTGACCATGCTAGCAGAGGGAGGTCGTCTGGTTTATTCAACATGTACCTGGGCACCCGAGGAAAACGAAGAGATCGTCAATTGGCTACTGGAAGAGTATGATTTTGACTTGCTACCAGTTGAGCATATCAATGGAATGGTAGCTGGTATTGATCTGCCAGAAACGGCTCGGATGTACCCTCATCAGTTTAAGGGAGAGGGGCAGTTTGTCGCTCATTTACAATTTAAAGGTGACAATCCAGCACCTAAATTTAAGGCAAGTAAGAGTAATCTTAGCCGAGAACAAGTTGCCTTGTGGCAGGAATTTGCCCAAAAACACTTGAAAATCAATCTAAGGGGAATTTTGCAGACTTTTGGTGACCAACTCTATCTCTTGCCAGAACTCTTGCCAGATTTAGGGAAACTCAAGATTGCTCGCAATGGACTGCATCTGGGTACTTTTAAGAAGAAACGCTTTGAGCCTAGTTTTGCTCTTGGTCTAGCCTTGAAACCGAGTCAGGTCAAACAGTCGGTTGAAATTGACCAAGAAGGGTTTGTAAAGTATGTGGCTGGAGAAACCGTTCAGCTGGCGGAAAGTCTGCCAAATGGTTGGTATCAAGTTTTGGTTCAAGGAAATGGTTTGGGCTTTGCTAAGGTGACTGGAAATGTTTTGAAAAATTATTTTCCAAAAGGCCTCAGATTCAAGTGAAAATGCTAGTCAAAGTAGCTTGTCTATGTTATAGTGGAAGTATGGATTTTTTTCAAATTGTCTTTCATTTTAAGTCAAAATTGGTGGGCAAGGTAACTGAGCAAATTACTAGTAAAACCAAGCTAGCAACTTCAGTTGGCTCCCAATTTTAAAAAATAAAAACATAAATAAATAGTTGAAAAAATTCACAGCATTCACCAATATTTTCAAGGAGAAAAACAGTGAAAAAAAGGAAAAAACTCGCTCTATCCCTTGCGGCTCTTTTGCTAGCAGGTTCTTTGGCGGGATGTGCTAGCTGGATTGATCGTGGGGAATCCATGACAGCTGTTGGCTCAACGGCTCTTCAGCCCTTGGTCGAAGCAGCAGCAGATGAATTTGGTTCTATGCACGTTGGAAAAACAGTCAACGTTCAAGGTGGAGGATCTGGTACAGGTCTGTCTCAGGTTCAGTCTGGAGCCGTTGATGTAGGAAATTCAGACGTATTTGCCGAGGAAAAAGACGGTATCAACGCATCCGCTCTAGTGGACCATAAGGTAGCCGTAGCAGGCTTGGCAGTAATTGTGAACAAGGAAGTTGACGTTGAAAATCTGACAACAGAACAACTCCGTAGCATCTTCACAGGTCAAGTAACCAACTGGAAAGAAGTCGGTGGGAAAGACCTAGCCATTTCCATTATCAACCGTGCGGCAAGTTCTGGTTCGCGTGCAACCTTTGATAGTGTTATCATGGATGGTCAATCTGCTGTGCAGAGTCAAGAACAGGATTCAAATGGGATGGTCAAAAACATTGTTTCCCAGACACCAGGAGCCATTTCTTACCTAGCCTTTGCCTATGTGGATGACTCGGTGAAACGCATGAAGTTGAATGGCTATGAGCCGATTGCAGAAAATGTTACGACCAATAACTGGCCTTTGTGGTCTTATGAGCACATGTACACCCTAGGTCAACCAAACGAATTGGTGGCAGAATTCCTCAACTTTGTCTTATCAGATGAAGCGCAAAGTGGAATCGTTAAGGGAATGGGCTATATTTCTGTTAAGGAAATGAAGGTTGAAAAAGATGCTGTGGGAACGGTGACAGCACTAGAAGGGAGTCAATAATGAATCAAGAAGAATTAGCTAAAAAATTACTTTCTCCCTCAAAGAACTCTCGTTTAGAGAAACTAGGAAAAGGTTTGACCTTTGCCTGTCTGTCTTTGATTGTCATTATTGTGGCAATGATTTTGATTTTCGTAGCCCAAAAAGGCTTGTCGACCTTCTTTGTCAATGGAGTTAATATCTTTGATTTCCTATTTGGTCAAACTTGGAATCCTTCAGGTAAACAATTTGGTGCGCTTCCAATGATTTTGGGTTCCTTTATTGTCACAATCCTGTCAGCCCTTATCGCAACTCCTTTTGCCATTGGAGCAGCTGTCTTTATGACGGAAGTCTCACCAAAAGGTGCTAGAATCTTACAGCCAGCTATTGAATTGCTTGTAGGGATCCCTTCAGTCGTATATGGATTTATCGGTTTGCAGGTCGTAGTTCCTTTTGTTCGTAGTGTCTTTGGTGGAACTGGTTTTGGGATTTTGTCAGGGATTTTCGTTCTCTTTGTCATGATTTTACCGACGGTAACCTTTATGACAACCGATAGCTTGCGTGCAGTGCCTCGTCACTACCGCGAAGCTAGTTTGGCTATGGGAGCCACTCGTTGGCAAACCATCTGGCGCGTGACCTTGAAGGCGGCGCGTTCAGGTATTTTTACAGCAGTGGTCTTTGGGATGGCGCGTGCCTTTGGTGAGGCCTTGGCCATTCAGATGGTAGTTGGAAACTCAGCCGTAGTTCCAACTTCATTAACAACACCTGCTGCGACCTTGACCTCTGTGTTGACCATGGGTATCGGAAATACCGTTATGGGAACCGTTGACAATAACGTTCTCTGGTCACTGGCCTTAGTCTTGCTCTTGATGAGTTTGGCCTTCAACAGTGTGATTAAATTGATTACGAAAGAAAGAGGAAAGAAAAACTATGCACGCTAAGAAATTAGATAAAATTGCAACAGCTGTCCTCTACTCGATTGCAGGAATTATTGTTGCCATCTTGGCATCCTTGATTCTTTATATCTTGGTTCGTGGTTTGCCCCACATCTCTTGGTCTTTCTTGACTGGCAAATCATCTTCTTACCAAGCAGGCGGAGGGATTGGAATTCAGCTCTATAATTCTTTCTTCCTCTTGGTCATTACCTTGATTATTTCTGTGCCCTTGTCTATGGGAGCTGGGATTTTCCTAGCTGAATACGCCAAAAAAGGTCCTGTGACCAATTTTGTAAGAACCTGTATTGAAATCTTGTCTTCACTGCCATCAGTGGTTGTGGGTCTCTTTGGTTATTTGATCTTTGTGGTTCAGTTTGAGTATGGATTTTCAATCATTTCAGGTGCCTTGGCCTTGACGGTCTTTAACCTGCCTCAGATGACTCGTAATGTTGAGGACAGCTTGAAACACGTTCACCATACGCAACGTGAGGCTGGTTTGGCCCTTGGGATTTCTCGCTGGGAGACTGTGGTCCATGTGGTTATTCCAGAAGCTCTTCCAGGGATTGTAACTGGGGTTGTCTTGGCCTCTGGTCGTATCTTTGGTGAGGCGGCAGCTCTCATCTATACAGCAGGGCAATCCGCTCCAGCCCTTGACTGGTCTAACTGGAATATTCTTAGTGTGACCAGCCCAATCTCTATCTTCCGTCAAGCAGAAACCTTGGCTGTCCACATCTGGAAAGTCAATAGCGAAGGAACCATTCCAGATGGAACCATCGTATCAGCAGGTTCTGCAGCCGTGCTCCTCATCTTTATCCTCATCTTTAACTTTGGAGCCCGCAAACTCGGAAGCTACCTACATAAGAAATTAACCGCTGCCTAAAGGAGAAGCCATGTCAAAATATAATTGGGATGAAAAGCATATCATCACCTTTCCTGAAGAGAAAGTGGCCCTCTCTACTAAGGATTTACATGTTTACTACGGTAAAAAAGAATCCATCAAGGGCATCGATATGCAATTTGAAAAAAATAAAATTACAGCCTTAATTGGCCCATCTGGATCAGGGAAATCAACCTACCTCCGCAGTCTCAACCGTATGAATGATACCATTGATATTGCTAAGGTCACAGGTCAAATCCTCTATCAAGGGATTGATGTCAACCGTCCAGAAATTAACGTCTATGAGATGCGTAAGCACATCGGAATGGTCTTCCAACGACCAAATCCCTTTGCCAAGTCTATCTACCGCAACATCACTTTTGCCCATGAACGTGCAGGGGTTAAGGACAAGCAAGTCTTGGATAAAATTGTGGAAACCTCTCTTCGTCAAGCTGCCCTTTGGGACCAGGTCAAAGATGATTTGCACAAGTCAGCCTTGACTCTGTCAGGTGGTCAGCAGCAACGTCTCTGTATCGCTCGTGCCATCTCTGTCAAACCAGATATCCTCTTGATGGATGAACCAGCGTCTGCCTTGGATCCGATTGCGACAGCCCAACTGGAAGAAACCATGTTGGAATTGAAGAAGGACTTTACCATCATCATCGTGACCCATAGTATGCAACAGGCTGCGCGTGCTAGTGATTACACAGGATTTTTCTACTTGGGTGACTTGATCGAGTACGATAAGACATCTAATATTTTCCAAAATGCCAAACTACAGTCAACCAATGACTACGTAACAGGACACTTTGGATAGAAAGGAAACAGTATGACAGAAGCGATTTTACAGGTGTCAGACCTGTCCGTTTACTACAATCAAAAAAAGGCCTTGAATAGTGTTTCCCTATCTTTCCAACCCAAGGAAATTACAGCCTTGATTGGTCCATCTGGATCAGGGAAGTCAACTCTTCTCAAGGCAATCAACCGCATGGGGGATCTCAATCCAGAGGTGACCACAACTGGTTCGGTGGTTTACAACGGCCACAATATCTACAGTCCGCGTACAGATACAGTTGAATTGCGCAAGGAAATTGGTATGGTTTTCCAACAACCAAACCCTTTCCCTATGTCCATCTACGAAAATGTGGTCTATGGGCTTCGTATCAATGGAGTGAAGGACAAGCAAGTTCTAGATGAAGCAGTGGAAAAAGCCTTGCAACGAGCTTCTATCTGGGATGAGGTCAAGGACCGCCTGCATGATTCAGCTATCGGGCTTTCAGGTGGACAACAGCAACGTGTCTGTGTTGCCCGTGTCTTGGCAACCAGTCCTAAAATCATTCTTTTGGATGAGCCAACTTCAGCCTTGGACCCTATCTCTGCTGGCAAGATTGAGGAAACCTTGTATGGGCTAAAAAATAAATACACCATGCTCTTGGTTACGCGTTCTATGCAACAAGCCTCTCGTATCTCTGACAAGACAGGATTTTTCCTAGATGGAGATTTGATTGAGTTTAACGATACCAAGAAGATGTTCCTCAACCCACAACACAAGGAAACAGAAGATTATATTTCAGGAAAATTTGGATAAGGAGATAAATGATGTTACGTTCTCAATTTGAAGAAGATTTAGAGAAATTGCACAACCAGTTCTATGCTATGGGACAGGAAGTGCTATCCCAGATCAATCGTACAGTGCGTGCCTTTGTTACGCATGACCGTGATTTGGCCAAGGAAGTCATCGAAGATGATGCAGAAGTAAACGAATACGAAGTGAAGTTGGAGAAGAAATCATTTGAAATGATTGCTCTTCAACAACCCGTTTCTCAGGACTTGCGTACTGTTTTGACAGTCTTGAAGGCTGTATCTGACTTGGAACGTATGGGTGACCATGCCGTTTCCATTGCAAGAGCAGCCATTCGTATGAAGGGGGAGCAACGTATCCCAGCTGTTGAAGAAGAAATCAAGAGAATGGGTCGCGATGTCAAGAACTTCGTCGAAGCAGCCCTTGACCTCTATCTCAATGGTTCAGTAGATCAGGCCTATGAAGTAGCAGCCATGGACGAAAAAATCAACCAATACTTTGATAGCATTCGTGACCTAGCTACAGAAGAAATCAAGAAAAATCCAGATGCCATCGTTACAGGTCGTGATTATTTCCAAGTGATTGCCTTTTTGGAACGAATTGGAGACTATGCCAAAAATATCTGTGAATGGGTTGTTTACTTTGAAACAGGTAAGATTGTTGAACTATAAAATAGGTTCAATCTGTATAAAAAGGAGCTTGAAATCAACTGATAGCTCCTTTTATTGAATGAAAAAAATATTTTTAAGATAAAAATTCAAAAAACACTTGACAAGCACCTTGGATAGCGTTATAATTATACAAAATTAACAGAGAGGTTGTTTATTTATGAAATCAAAAAAATGGATATTTGTTTTATGTAGTTTTCTTGCAAGTTTCTTCTTAGTAGCTTGCCAGTCAGGTTCTAATGGTTCTCAGTCAGCTGTTGAAGCCATTAAGCAAAAGGGGAAATTAGTTGTAGCGACCAGTCCTGACTATGCACCTTTTGAATTCCAATCCTTAGTTGACGGAAAAAATCAGGTAGTCGGTGCGGACATTGACATGGCTCAAGCTATCGCTGATGAACTTGGGGTTAAGTTGGAAATCTCAAGCATGAGTTTTGACAATGTCTTGACCAGTCTTCAAACTGGTAAGGCTGACCTAGCGGTTGCGGGAATTAGCGCTACTGACGAGAGAAAAGAAGTCTTTGACTTTTCAATCCCTTACTATGAAAACAAGATTAGTTTCTTGGTTCGGAAGGCTGATGTAGAAAAATACAAGGATCTAACTAGCCTAGAAAGTGCCAATATTGCAGCCCAAAAAGGAACTGTTCCAGAATCAATGGTCAAGGAACAATTGCCAAAAGCTCAATTAACTTCCCTAACAAATATGGGTGAAGCAGTCAATGAATTGCAAGCTGGAAAAGTAGATGCTGTTCACATGGATGAGCCTGTTGCCCTTAGCTATGCTGCTAAAAATGCAGACCTAGCTGTCGCAACTGTTAGCTTGAAGATGAAGGACGGAGAAGCCAATGCGGTTGCCCTTAGAAAAAATAGTGCTGATTTGAAAGAAGTGGTGGACAAGGTCATCCAAAAGCTCAAGGATGAAGGAACCTACCAAAGCTATCTTGAAAAAGCAGCAAGCCTAACAGAAGTTGAAGAATAAGAAAAAGCAGAGTTGGAAGTCATTCCAATTCTGCTTTTAAATAGTTTAAAACATTTTCCAGATTGTCTAAGGACACCTTGGCAAATTGATAAGGGCAGGCGCTCAAGTAAGCTTCTTCAAAGAAGTCCAAACCTAGTTGACTGTGTTTGAGGCTGGCAATTTTAGGATACTGTCGCAGATCTAGTAATAAACCATCGTGAAGCGGAAAGTGAGGAAGGGAGCAAGGTGTTTTAGTTAATCTTTCCTCAATTTGTTTTTGGTAAGCTTCCTGATTAGCCAAGCGGGCCAGACGGTTTTTCTCAAATAGTTGACTGTCGATATAGAGGGACAGGGCCTTTTGCATGATGAGATTGCTGTCGTAGTCTAAGATATTTTTGTAGGCCACAAAGGCTTCCTTGATAGCATTTGGCAGAATGAGTGCCGTAATCCGCAGGGCTGGAAAGAGGCTGGTTGAGAAGGACTTGATGTAAATGACCCGCTCCTCTGTATCCAGATAGTGGAAGGTCTGGCCCTTTTTAGAGTCCAAATCCCCCAAATAGTCGTCCTCTACGATATAGACACCATACTTGGCAGCTAAGTCAAGAATAGCCCGTTTGTCCTGCTCTGAATAGGAATGCCCCAGAGGATAGTGAAAACGAGGAATGGTATAGAAAAACTTAATCTTTCCTGTCTTGAAATGGCCTTCCAGCTCCTCCAAGTCAATCCCATCAATTCCTCGTTCAATCGTTTGATAGTCCAATCCCTGAGCAATCAAGAGGCGGTTCATTCGATGGTAGGTCGGTTGTTCCACCAAGATTTCCTTAGCTTGGCTAGGGAAGGAAATTTGCGAGAGAATAAAAAGGGCTTGTTGGGTTCCAGAAGTCAGTACCAGTTGGTCTGCCTTGCAGTAGAGAGCTTGGTCAAAGAGGAGTTTATGAATGGATTGTCTTAAGTCTTCTAATCCTTCTTGGTTGTCATAGTAGTTGAACAGGTAGTTTTCTCGGCCAATCAAGGTTTCATTGATACAGAGTCGGAAATCGTCATAGGCACTGGCATGTTCGTCAGTGACTTCGATTTCTAGATCCTGGTGTTGCCCTTGTTCTAGGACATAGTAACCACTCTGGGGCTTGGCATAGAGGTATTGTTCGTGCCGTAATTCCAGAAGGGCTCGTTGGATAGTATCCTTGCTACAGTGAAAGTCAAGGCTCAGTTGACGAATAGAAGGCAGGCGGCTACCCGTTGGAAAGCGGCCAGACTCGATACTATTTTTCAGATAAGCTACGACCTCTTGGTACTTGCTTTGTTTCTTCATTCCAGACCTCCCTTGATTTTGTTACATTGTACCCTTTTTTTTATTTCTTGGCAATGTCTAGGGTGTTTCTCTCGTTCACATATAGGGGCAAATGTGGTATACTTAGGAGTAAGATTTACAGAATAACAGACAAGAAAGTGAATGGATAAGAACGTGCAGGAACCAGTGAAATTATTTCAATACAATACCCTTGGAGCCTTGATGGCCGGCCTTTATGGTGGTACCATGACAGTAGGAGAATTGCTGGAGCATGGTGATCTTGGTTTGGGAACCTTGGATTCCATTGATGGGGAATTGATTGTCTTGGATGGCAAGGCTTATCAGGCCAAAGGGTCAGGAGACCAACCAGAGATTGTAGAAGTGTCACCAGATGCCCTTATTCCTTACGCTGCAGTAGTACCACATCAGGCAGAAGTTATTTTCCGCCAGCGGTTTGAGATGACAGACAAGGAATTGGAAGAACGGATTGAGTCTTATTATGATGGGGAAAATCTTTTCCGCTCTATCAAGATTCGGGGGGAATTTTCGCATATGCATGTGCGCATGATTCCTAAGTCGACACCAGAGACCAAGTTTGCTGAGGTAGCAACCCATCAGCCTGAATATCGTCGTGACAATGTCGCAGGAACCATCGTTGGTTTCTGGACGCCAGAGATTTTCCATGGGGTCAGTGTGGCAGGCTATCATCTACACTTCATATCAGATGACTTGACCTTCGGTGGGCATGTCATGGACTTTGTCATCAAGGAAGGCATTATCGAGGTGGGAGCAGTTGACCAGTTGGATCAACGTTTCCCAGTTCAAGACCGTCAATACTTGTTTGCTAAGTTCAATGTTGACGAGATGAAAAAAGATATTGAAAAGGCGGAATAGGAGAAGAAAATGACCATTCATATCATTATTACCATGTTTCTGTTGCTGGCTTTCTTGATAGGAAGCATTTGGTATGCCAAAAAGAAACACCAGATTAATCTAGCTGTCTTGGGCTTGGGGGCTGTTGCCTTCTTTGTCTCTTCACAGATTTTAGAAAAACTGGTGCATATCTTGGTTTTACATCCTCAAAAAGACGGTAGTATTGCCCTCTTGCAAGACCATCCGCTTGTCTATATCATCTATGGCCTAGCCATGGCAGCATTTTTTGAGGAAACAGCTCGCCTTGTTTTCTTCAAATGGTTGGAGAAAAAGAGAAGTTTGGAAAAGGCAGATGCCTTGGCCTATGGCTTGGGGCATGGTGGCTTGGAGTTGATTTTCCTAGGTCTTACTAGTTTGCTCAATCTCTACTTTGTTCTTTCGGCAGTTCAAACGCAAAATCCACAGGTTATGCAATTACTGTCTGAAAATATGTTGAAAACTATTCAGTCGCTGTCTGTTTGGCAGATTTATTTGCTTGGTTTTGAACGAATCTTGGCACTTGGTTTCCAATTACTTTTGACAGTTTGGGTTTACCAAGCTGTTCGCCAGAAGAAATGGATTTATCTCCTAGCAGCCTATGGTCTACATGCCTTCTTTGACCTGGCACCATCTCTAGCCCAAGTTGGTTGGCTGACAAGTCCTGTCTTGGTTGAAGTTGTTCTAGCAGTTGAGCTTATTCTGCTTGCCTATGGAACTAAGGCTATCTTTTGCAAAAAATCATAAGAAAAGGGGGAAACCTCTTTTTTTATTTAAAATAAGCTCAAGATTTTTTTAGGGTCGTCAAATGTCTATAAAAATGGTATAATGGAATGAATTTTGTAAAAGGAAGAGTGACATGTCTGTAAGAGAAAAAATGCTTGAAATCTTAGAAGGAATTGATATCCGTTTCAAGGAACCCTTGCATAGCTATAGTTATACAAAAGTAGGTGGAGAGGCTGATTATCTGGTCTTTCCACGAAATCGTTTTGAGTTGGTTCGTGTTGTCAAATTTGCCAATCAAGAAAATATCCCTTGGATGGTCCTTGGAAATGCCAGCAACATTATCGTTCGTGATGGTGGGATTCGCGGATTTGTCATCTTGTGTGACAAGCTCAATAACGTTTCCGTTGATGGCTATACCATTGAAGCTGAAGCTGGTGCCAACTTGATTGAAACAACTCGTATTGCCCTCCGTCATAGTTTGACTGGTTTTGAGTTTGCTTGTGGCATTCCAGGGAGCGTCGGTGGTGCTGTCTTTATGAATGCGGGTGCATACGGAGGAGAGATTGCACACATCTTGCAGTCTTGTAAGGTCTTGACCAAGGATGGAGAAATCGAAACTCTTTCTGCCAAGGACTTGGCTTTTGGTTACCGCCATTCAGCTATTCAGGAGTCTGGTGCAGTTGTCTTGTCAGCTAAATTTGCCCTAGCTCCAGGAAACCATCAGGTTATCAAGCAGGAAATGGATCGCTTGAGGCATCTACGTGAACTCAAGCAACCTTTGGAATATCCATCTTGTGGTTCGGTATTTAAGCGTCCAGTCGGGCATTTTGCAGGTCAGTTAATTTCAGAAGCTGGCTTGAAAGGCTATCGTATTGGTGGCGTAGAAGTGTCAGAAAAGCACGCAGGATTTATGATCAATGTCGTAGATGGAACGGCTAAAGACTACGAAGACTTGATTGAGTCTGTTATCGAAAAAGTCAAGGAACACTCAGGTATCACGCTTGAAAGAGAAGTCCGTATTTTAGGTGAAAGCAAGTAGGAAGCTGTAGTTGAAAAGCTGCTGCTATGTCATGGAAAGGGGGTGAAAGCCTATCGTTAGTGCAGATGTATGTAGGCAGTTCAATCTCCTACACGAGGTAGTGGCGGCCTGACAGAGCCCTGATCTGTTAATCTATGAAAAAGAAGGAATAAATGACAATTGAAAAAACCAATTATTGAATTCAAAAACGTCTCAAAAGTTTTTGAAGACAGCAACACCAAGGTTCTCAAAGATATCAACTTTGAGTTGGAAGAAGGGAAATTTTATACCCTTTTAGGCGCATCTGGTTCAGGGAAATCAACCATCCTAAACATCATTGCAGGTTTACTGGATGCGACGACAGGAGATATTTTATTGGACGGTGTCCGAATCAATGACATTCCAACCAACAAGCGTGACGTCCATACGGTCTTCCAATCCTATGCCTTGTTTCCACATATGAATGTGTTTGAAAATGTTGCCTTTCCGCTCCGCTTGCGCAAGATTGACAAGAAAGAAATCGAGAAACGCGTAGCGGAAGTTCTCAAGATGGTTCAGTTGGAAGGCTACGAAAAACGTTCCATTCGTAAACTCTCAGGAGGACAACGTCAGCGTGTGGCTATTGCCCGTGCCATCATCAACCAACCCCGTGTGGTCTTGCTAGACGAGCCTTTATCAGCGCTGGACTTGAAATTGAGAACAGACATGCAGTATGAACTGCGTGAACTACAACAACGATTGGGCATTACCTTTGTCTTTGTCACTCACGATCAGGAAGAAGCTCTTGCCATGAGTGACTGGATTTTCGTCATGAATGATGGGGAAATCGTCCAGTCTGGAACGCCAGTAGATATCTATGATGAGCCAATCAACCACTTCGTTGCCACCTTTATCGGCGAGTCAAATATTTTGCCAGGAACCATGATTGAGGACTACTTGGTTGAGTTTAACGGCAAACGCTTCGAAGCGGTCGATGGGGGGATGAAGCCAAATGAGCCAGTCGAAGTCGTGATTCGTCCAGAGGACTTGCGGATTACCCTTCCTGAAGAAGGCAAGCTCCAAGTTAAGGTGGATACCCAACTCTTCCGTGGAGTTCACTATGAAATTATCGCCTATGACGAACTTGGAAATGAATGGATGATCCACTCAACTCGTAAGGCCATCGTGGGTGAGGAAATCGGTCTGGACTTTGAACCAGAAGACATCCATATCATGCGTCTCAACGAAACCGAAGAAGAGTTCGATGCTCGTATCGAAGAATACGTGGAAATTGAAGAGCAAGAAGCAGGTCTGATCAATGCAATCGAGGAGGAAAGAGATGAAGAAAACAAGCTCTAAACTCTTTGTAGTGCCCTACATGCTCTGGATTGCCCTCTTTGTGTTGGCACCCTTGGTCTTGATTTTCGGTCAATCCTTTTTCAATATTGAAGGACAATTCAGTTTAGAAAACTATAAATCTTACTTTGCGTCACAAAATTTGACCTACCTCAAAATGAGTTTCAACTCTGTACTCTATGCAGGAATTGTGACCTTTGTGACCCTGCTTATCAGCTATCCAACAGCCCTCTTTTTGACCCGTCTCAAGCACCGTCAACTCTGGCTTATGCTGATTATCCTGCCAACTTGGATCAATTTGCTCCTCAAGGCCTATGCCTTTATCGGAATTTTTGGTCAAAATGGCTCTATTAACCAATTTTTGGAATTTATCGGAATCGGTTCACAACAGTTGCTCTTTACCGATTTCTCCTTTATCTTTGTCGCAAGTTATATCGAGCTTCCCTTTATGATTTTGCCCATTTTCAATGTCTTGGACGATATGGATAACAATCTTATCAATGCCAGCTATGACTTGGGTGCGACCAAGTGGGAGACCTTCCGTCATGTCATCTTCCCTCTATCGATGAATGGTGTGAGAAGTGGGGTTCAATCCGTCTTTATCCCTAGCTTGAGTCTGTTTATGCTGACTCGTTTGATTGGTGGGAATCGTGTTATCACCTTAGGGACAGCCATTGAGCAAAACTTCCTGACAAATGATAACTACGGTATGGGTTCAACCATCGGTGTAATTCTCATCCTGACCATGTTCATTACCATGTGGGTGACAAAGGAAAGGAGAGAACGATGAAAAAATTTGCTAACCTTTATCTGGGACTGGTCTTTCTTATCCTCTACCTGCCGATTTTTTACTTGATTGGCTATGCCTTTAATGCAGGCAACGACATGAATAGCTTTACAGGTTTTAGCTTGAGCCATTTTAAAACCATGTTTGGCGATGGTCGTCTCATGTTGATTGTGACTCAGACCTTTTTCTTGGCCTTTCTATCAGCCTTGATAGCGACCATTATCGGGACTTTTGGTGCTATTTACATCTACCAGTCTCGTAAGAAATACCAAGAAGCCTTTCTATCACTCAATAATATCCTCATGGTTGCGCCTGATGTTATGATTGGTGCCAGCTTCTTGATTCTCTTTACCCAACTCAAGTTCTCACTTGGATTTTTGACCGTTCTATCTAGTCACGTGGCCTTCTCGATTCCTATCGTGGTCTTGATGGTTTTGCCACGTCTTAAGGAAATGAACGGAGATATGATTCATGCGGCCTATGACTTGGGAGCTAGTCAATTTCAGATGTTTAAGGAAATCATGCTTCCTTACCTGACTCCGTCTATTATTGCAGGTTACTTCATGGCCTTCACCTATTCGCTAGATGATTTTGCCGTGACCTTCTTTGTAACGGGAAATGGCTTTTCAACCCTGTCAGTCGAGATTTACTCTCGTGCTCGTAAGGGGATTTCGCTAGAGATCAATGCCCTGTCTGCCCTCGTCTTTCTCTTTAGTATTATCCTAGTTGTTGGATATTACTTTATCTCACGTGAGAAGGAGGAGCAAGCATGAAAAAACTCTATTCATTTTTAGCAGGAATTGTAGCCATTATCCTCGTCTTGTGGGGAATTGCAACCCATCTAGATAGTAAAATCAATAGTCGAGATAGTCAAAAACTGGTTATCTACAACTGGGGAGACTATATCGATCCAGAACTCTTGGAGCAATTCACAGAAGAAACAGGCATCCAAGTCCAGTATGAGACTTTTGACTCCAATGAAGCCATGTATACCAAGATCAAGCAGGGTGGAACAACCTACGACATTGCCATCCCAAGTGAATACATGATTAACAAGATGAAGGACGAAGACCTCTTGGTTCCGCTTGATTATTCAAAACTTGAAGGTCTTGAAAATATCGGACCAGAGTTCCTCAACCAGTCTTTTGACCCAGGCAATAAATTCTCCATTCCTTACTTCTGGGGAACACTGGGAATTGTCTACAATGAAACCATGCTAGAGGAAGCTCCTGAGCATTGGGATGACCTCTGGAAACCAGAGTATAAGAACTCCATCATGCTCTTTGATGGGGCGCGTGAGGTGCTGGGACTGGGGCTCAACTCCCTTGGCTACAGCCTCAACTCCAAGGATCCCGAGCAGTTGGAAGAAACAGTGGATAAGCTCTATACACTGACTCCAAATATCAAGGCTATTGTGGCGGACGAGATGAAGGGCTACATGATTCAGAATAATGCTGCTATCGGCGTGACCTTCTCTGGTGAAGCTAGCCAAATGCTAGAAAAAAATGAAAATCTACGCTATGTGGTACCGACTGAAGCCAGCAACCTTTGGTTTGACAATATGGTCATTCCCAAAACAGTCAAAAACCAAGATGCAGCCTATGCCTTTATCAACTTTATGTTGAAACCAGAAAATGCTCTCAAAAATGCAGAGTATGTAGGCTATTCAACACCAAACCTACCAGCCAAGGAACTGCTCCCAGAGGAGAAAAAAGAAGACAAGGCCTTCTATCCAGATGCTGAAACCATGAAACACCTAGAAGTTTATGAGAAATTTGACCATAAATGGACAGGCAAATATAGCGATCTCTTCCTACAGTTTAAAATGTATCGGAAGTAGGATGTATGAAAACGGATCAGTCACGCTGGTTCGTTTTTTTATGTAAAAGTCAAATTTTGTAACTGTATGTTTTTCTATGATAGTTTCTTATTTTCTTACCTGGTAGTATACTAAGCTTAACCTTACAGAAAACGGTAACAAATAATGAAAATGTCTACTTTTTTCAAAAAAAGTTTCTGGCCAACCTTTTTGACTGTTCAGCAAACTGTTATACTATTCTATCTAAAGGATGGTTTGGATCGACAATACCTAACAACTGAGTCTATATATTTGGTGATAGGAAACTTTATATTTGCAAATATTTGCGTAGCTATATTTAGCAATTCGAAAACTTGGGATAAAAAGAGTGATAGCAGTAAGAAAAAGTATATTCTGAAAAAGTAATCTGAGATGTAGGGAATGGCTCTGATTCAATGAGAATCATTTCCAGTTGACGCAAACTTAAAAAAACGTTATAATAAGAAAGTTGAGAATTGATTTTCAGTTGTCTTAGTCCAGAGAAATGGCGGTGCTGCGAGCCATCTAAGCTAGGAAGTCATGCTACTCAATCATACAATTGCATAAGAATAAGAGAATGACAAGTTCATTGAATGAAGGTGGTACCGCGGTTTTTCGCCCTTCGTGATATGAGCTTGTCTTTTGATTTTTGGAGGTGTTGATGAAAACATTTCTTGTCAAACAAAAGTTTCGTCTTGGAGGCGAACGCTTCGCTATCAAGGATGACAGGGGAGAAATCGCCTATCAGGTGGAGGGATCATTTTTTAAGATTCCCAAAACTTTTATCATCTATGATGCTAATGGTGAACAGGTCAGTCAGATCAGTAAAGAAATCTTGACCTTGCTACCTCGTTTTGAGATTCAACTTAGGGATGGCTCGAGTTTTGTCATTCGTAAGAAGTTGACCTTCTGGCGAGATAAGTATGAGTTTGATAATCTGGGTCTTCGTATCGAGGGCAATATCTGGGATTTAGATTTCAAATTGCTAGATGATCGCGATCAGCTAATTGCAGAAATTAAGAAGGAACTCTTCCATCTGACCTCTACCTATACTGTAACAGTTCTTGACGATGCTTATGCAGACCTAGTCATTTCCCTCTGTGTCGCGATTGACTATGTGGAAATGCTGGAAAGCCAATCACATTAAACAAGTAAATAAGGAGACAATATGAAACAACTATCTAGTGCACAAGTACGCCAAATGTGGCTTGACTTCTGGGCGACCAAAGGTCACTCAGTAGAACCATCAGTGAGCTTGGTTCCTGTAAATGACCCAACCCTTTTGTGGATCAACTCTGGGGTAGCAACTCTTAAGAAATACTTTGACGGGACCATCATTCCTGAAAATCCGCGTATTACCAATGCCCAAAAGGCTATCCGTACCAACGACATTGAAAACGTAGGGAAGACTGCACGTCACCATACTATGTTTGAAATGTTGGGGAACTTTTCTATCGGGGATTACTTCCGTGACGAAGCGATCACTTGGGCTTATGAGCTTTTGACAAGCCCAGAATGGTTTGATTTCCCAGCGGAAAAACTTTACATGACTTACTATCCAGACGATAAAGATTCATACAACCGCTGGATTGAAGTGGGAGTGGATCCAAGTCACTTGATTCCAATCGAGGACAACTTCTGGGAAATCGGTGCTGGACCTTCTGGACCTGATACAGAAATCTTCTTTGACCGTGGAGAAGCTTTTGACCCAGAAAATATTGGTATTCGTCTTCTTGCAGAAGATATTGAGAACGACCGCTATATCGAAATCTGGAACATCGTTTTGTCACAATTTAACGCAGACCCTGCTGTTCCTCGTAGTGAGTACAAGGAATTGCCACACAAGAACATTGATACGGGCGCTGGTTTGGAGCGCTTGGTGGCAGTTATCCAAGGAGCTAAGACAAACTTTGAAACAGACCTCTTCATGCCAATCATTCGTGAAGTGGAGAAATTGTCTGGTAAGGTCTACGACCAAGATGGCGACAACATGAGCTTCAAGGTTATCGCTGACCACATCCGTTCCCTTTCATTTGCCATCGGTGATGGTGCCCTTCCAGGAAATGAAGGTCGTGGTTACGTCCTTCGCCGTCTTCTCCGTCGTGCTTCTATGCATGGTCAAAAATTGGGAATCAACGAGCCTTTCCTTTACAAACTCGTTCCAACCGTTGGAAAAATCATGGAAAGCTACTACCCAGAAGTTCTTGAAAAACGTGACTTTATCGAAAAAATCGTTAAGAGCGAAGAAGAGTCATTTGCTCGTACCCTTCACTCAGGTCAACACTTTGCCCAAGGCATTGTAGCTGACTTGAAAGAAAAAGGTCAATCTGTCATTGCTGGTTCAGATGTCTTCAAACTCTACGATACTTATGGATTCCCAGTTGAATTGACTGAAGAAATCGCTGAAGAAGCTGGGATGACTGTAGACCGTGAAGGATTTGAAGCAGCCATGAAAGAACAGCAAGAACGTGCGCGTGCCTCAGCTGTCAAGGGTGGCTCAATGGGTATGCAAAATGAAACCCTTCAAAACATCACTGTAGAAAGTGTCTTCAACTACAATGCTAGCCAATTGTCCTCTAAATTGGTGGCTATCGTGGCTGACAATGCAGAAGTGGAAGCTGTAGCAGAAGGAACTGCATCACTGATCTTTGCGGAAACTCCATTCTATGCTGAAATGGGTGGACAGGTCGCTGACCACGGACAAATCTTGGATGAGTCAGGTTCAGTTATAGCTAAGGTGACAAATGTTCAAAAAGCTCCGAATGGACAAGCCCTTCATACAGTTGAAGTCCATGCACCACTTGCTTTGAACCAAGAATATACCTTGGCAATTGATACAAATCGTCGTCACCGTGTTATGAAAAACCACACTGCGACTCACTTGCTTCACGCTGCCCTTCACAATATCCTTGGAAATCACGCAACACAAGCAGGATCTCTTAACGAAGTCGAATTCCTTCGTTTTGACTTTACCCACTTCCAAGCTGTGACTGCTGAAGAATTGCGTGCGATTGAACAGCAAGTCAACGAAAAAATCTGGGAAGCTCTTGAAGTGAAGACAGTTGAAACAGATATTGACACTGCCAAAGAAATGGGAGCTATGGCCCTCTTTGGTGAGAAATACGGCAAGGAAGTTCGTGTTGTTACTATCGGTGACTACTCTATCGAGCTTTGTGGTGGTACCCACGTTGGCAACACTTCTGAGATTGGACTCTTCAAGATTGTCAAAGAAGAAGGGATCGGATCAGGAACTCGCCGTATCTTGGCAGTGACTGGTAAGGAAGCCTTTGAAGCCTACCGTGAACAAGAAGATGCTCTTAAAGCTGTCGCAGCAACCTTGAAAGCACCTCAAGTCAAGGAAGTACCTCACAAGGTAGAAGGACTTCAAGAACAACTTCGTCAATTACAAAAAGAAAATGCTGAGTTGAAAGAAAAAGCCGCAGCTGCAGCTGCAGGCGATATCTTCAAGGATGTTAAGGAAGTTAACGGTCACCGTTACATTGCTAGCCAAGTTTCTGTATCAGACGCAGGTGCCCTTCGTACTTTTGCAGATAACTGGAAACAAAAAGACTACTCTGATCTTCTTGTCCTAGTTGCTGCTATCGGAGACAAAGTCAATGTCCTTGTAGCAAGCAAGACAAAAGACCTTCATGCAGGAAACCTTGTCAAAGAATTGGCACCAATCGTCGATGGACGTGGTGGTGGTAAACCAGACATGGCCATGGCAGGAGGAAGCAACCAAGCTAAAATCCAAGAATTGTTGGATGAAGTAGCAGGTAAATTGTAATTAAGCAAAGATCTATCCATTTGGGTAGGTCTTTTTATGACTACAAAAAAGCCAAATCCGTTTGGACCTGGCTTGGTTATCATTGAGTATTAGATTGTATTGGCTGCCCAGACACTTACCGAAGCAGCTGAGACTGGGAATTGTCCATAACCTTCCTCATCAATTGTAACTTGACCTTGGTGGTTTCCAAGTAAGTCTATGAAGGTTTGGTTAGCCCATTCTTGGCCGACAAACATTGATTTGCTGTTTTCTTGGTCATTTGAGATAAGGACTGCGATTGGGGATTGATGTTCAGCACCTGAACGTACCCAACCGATACAGTTAGCATCATCAAAGTAGTCATTTTGTTCTCCATAGGCCAAATCTTTTCGGATGGCTAGGAGGCGGTCAAGGACTTCTTTGAAATCTTGTTGAGCATATTGCCCTGAAATCCCATAGTAGTCGCCGTAAAAGACACATGGAAGGCCATTTTGGCGTAACAGAATGAGGGCATAGGCTGCTGGTTTGAACCATTCTTCAACGGTAGACTCAAGAGCCTGACCACGTTGGGTATCGTGGTTGTCGACAAAAGTCACAGCCTTGTCGGGCTTGAGTTCAACCAAGCTATCTGTGAAAATACCACGAAGGTCATAGTCGGAACCTGCTCGGCTAGCATCAAAGAGATTCTGGTGGAGACGAACATCGACAAGGTCAAAGCGTTCTTCCGTTTTTTCAAGATAGTCTAGATTGGCTTCCTTATCGGGATTCCAAAATTCACCAAAAACGTAGAAATCTTGACCATATTTTTCCTTCATATCACGAATGAAATTGCTCATAAAGAAAGAGTCGATGTGTTTAACGGCATCCAAGCGGAAACCAGCTACACCAGTCGTCTCCATGAACCAGTCAGCCCAATCATAGATATTTTGGATGACTTCAGGATGTTTAAAGTCTAGATCGGCATACATGAGGTAGTCGTAGTTTCCGTTTTCGTTATCGACCAATTCCTCGTTGGCCCAGCCCTTATTGTCACCTTGGATCAGATAAATCCCAGACTTACGACGTTTGGCATCATAGTCTGTACCGGTGAAGTGGTACCAGTGCCAGTGGAAGTCATTGTAGGTATCTTGGCGACCATCGAAGGTAAAACTAGTCCAGCCATTGATGGTGAAGGGTTCTCCAAGTTCAACCGTACGGTCTACAGGGTCCACCTCAATAACCTGAAAGGCTTCCATGTGATCAGCAGCAGCCTTGTGATTGAGCACCACATCGGCCATAGGTTGAATTCCCTGTGCTTTTAGAGCTTGAATGGCTTGAAGATAGTCTTCTTTAAAACCATACTTGGTGCGGACAGTCCCTTTTTGGTTGAACTCACCAAGGTCAAATAGGTCATAGACCCCATAACCGACATCTTTTTCATTGGTTGCCTTAAAAGCTGGTGGCATCCAGACATGACTGATACCGAGATCAGCTAGGTGTTGAGCATCTTCAGCCAGACGCGTCCAGTGCTGGCCGTCGTGGGGCAGATACCATTCAAAGTATTGCATGAGTGTTTGATTTTGCATGATGTTTCCTCTTACTTGTCAATCTTGTTTTTTATTCTATCATAAAGTATTGGTTAGCGCCAACGTTTGCATAAGATAGAAGGAAACTATTTTAACTAATTAAAATAAAGTGTTGATTTTTTTGTATCAAAGTGCTAGTATAATAGTATGTAATATAGATAAAGATAGGAGTCATCCCATGATTGAATTTCAAAATGTTAGTAAGTTGTATGGTGATAAAGAGGCTTTGAGCAATCTCAATTTGCAGATTGAAAATGGGGAGATTATGGGCTTGATTGGCCATAATGGGGCTGGAAAATCGACTACCATAAAATCCTTAGTCAGTATCATTTCACCCAGCAGTGGTCGTATTTTGGTAGATGGTCAGGAGTTATCGGAAAATCGCTTGGCTATTAAACGAAAGATTGGCTACGTAGCAGACTCGCCTGACTTATTTTTACGCTTAACGGCCAATGAATTTTGGGAATTGATCGCCTCATCCTATGATCTAACTATCTCTGACTTGGAGTCTAGTCTAGCTAGGCTATTGAACGTTTTTGATTTTGCTGAAAATCGCTATCAGGTTATTGAAACCCTTTCTCACGGAATGCGTCAGAAAGTCTTTGTCATCGGGGCACTCTTGTCTGATCCTGATATTTGGGTTTTGGACGAACCCTTGACTGGTTTGGATCCTCAGGCTGCCTTTGATTTGAAGCAGATGATGAAGGAGCATGCGCAAAAAGGCAAGACAGTCTTGTTTTCAACCCATGTCCTAGAGGTGGCCGAGCAAGTCTGTGATCGGATTGCCATTTTGAAAAAGGGGCATTTGATTTATTGTGGTAGCGTAGAGGACTTGAGAAAAGACAACCCAGACCAGTCTTTGGAAAGTATCTACCTTAGCCTTGCTGGTAGAAAAGAGGAGGTTTCAGATGCGTCTCAAGGTCATTAAAAAATTAGTTGATATCAATATCCTCTATTCATCTCAAGAAGCTAATCTGGCTAACCTACGAAAGAAGCAAGCTAAAAATCCTGGGAAAAAAGTAAATGTTTCCGCTAGAGTCCTAAGTTCTTACATTTTTTCCAGTCTCTTGATGCTCATCATGTTTATAAATATAGCCTTTCGTTTTCCTTTTGAGGAAATACCAAGTTTTTTTAGTAGCATGGTTGCTATTTTACTGGTGCTTGCCTTTTCAACTTCTTTCACTGCATTTTACAATGTCTTTTATGAGAGTAAGGACTTGGCATCGTATAGGCCCTATGCCTTTAAAGAATCAGAGATTATAATTGCTAAAGGACTGTCTGTTTTCTTGCCAGCTCTAGCTGGAATTGTACCAATCCTAGCTTATTTTCTAGTCCTCTATATTAGGCTAGCTCCTTCTTTTTGGCTGGGCTTGCCTTTGATGCTACTGTCCTTGACCTTATTATTTGTCTCTGTTACTTTAGTGATGGTAGTGGCAGTACATTTCTTGGCTCAGACTACGGTCTTCAGAAAGTATCAGTCTATTTTTTCGAATGTGATGATTGGGATAGGGGTTCTCATACCTTTAATATTTGTCCTCTTTCTACAGTCGACTTTTGGAAGTATTGTTGACAAAGTTAGAGACATTCCATTTCTCCTTTATCCTCTTCATATCTTTTACAAAATAGCAGTGGAGCCTTTTTCGACAGAAGCCATACTGGGTCTGTTAGCTTGGATAGCTTTAACTGTTTTCTTGCTTTACCTGACCAAAAAGAAGGTTCTTCCTCATTTTTATGACGTGATTCTGCTTAACAGTGAGGAGAAGGTCAAGAAAGAACGTCGCAATAAGGAGAGAATTTCAACTACTAATAAAAAGGGCTTTTTCCGTATGGTTTTACGCTACCACCTCACCCTCTTGGGACAGGGAACTGGCGTGATTACAGTGCTTTTTACAAGTGCTTTTCTTCCTTATCTCATGATGATCGGTCTGATTTCCAAAATTCGAGATTCTCAGATAGTTCCAGACATTCATCCTCCATACTGGTTACCCTTGTTTTTTATAGCTCTCTTTATAGCAGTTGTCAATAACAATATCACCAGCCTGCATTCAATTGCCTTGTCCTTGGAGAGGGAAAATGTTGATTTTCTTAAGAGTTTACCCTTTGACTTTGCTCGTTATGTGAAAGTGAAATTTTGGATTATATTTGCTGTCCAGTCCTTTTTACCAATTCTGACTTTACTTGGTCTTTCTCTATATCTAGGCTTGCCCATCCTTTCGATGATTTACCTTCTTGTGGCATGGATCCTTGCCAGTGTCATCCTTTCTTGCTACAATTACTTTAAGGACGTGAAAAATCTGTCAACCAATTGGAGTAGCATTACGGACTTGGTGAACCGTTCAAATCGTATAGTAGCAATTGTTTTGATTTTGGTTTATAGTGCAATCTTAATGGCCCTTGTAATAGGGAGCTTATTCTTGGTTCAGTCTCTCGCCCCTGTCCTTGCCATCAGCTTGGGAGTAGGAGTTCTTATCCTCTTGCTTGGTCTTGCTATTTTTGGCTATCATTACTACATGTCACGCATATTGACAGAAATAGAAAAAAGATGAGATAATTGGTCGCTTGCTTGATAAATTTTATAAAAAGAAATGAAGCTGAGCAAAAAACCACTTCTAACTAGCAAAAAAACGAGTATTTCCGTAGATGGAGATACTCGTTTTTGTTACTATAACAACAAAACGACTAGAAATTTATAACAATATATAAATTCTATAGCATCAATTGCTTAAATTTTGGACTAGATTTTATCTATGGTGTTTTGAAGATTAATGGAGCTTGAGATGTTTGCTATTTATGGATAGCATACAAAATCATTGTTACTGGTGAGCTCTCTTATGCTTACGGGTCTACCTTTTATCTAGTTATTCTTATAAAAATCCGTTTTATACTCAATGAAAAACAAAGAGCAAACTAGGAAGCTAGCCTCAGGTTGCTCAAAGCACCGCTTTGAGGTTGCAGATAAAGCTGACGTGATTTGAAGAGTATTAGACTAATTTCCACTTTGTTGAGTCAAGTGGAAGTTACTTTGAGAAGTTACCGAAATAATTCCTATTTGTAAAACTTTGATAAGTCTTGGCTGATTTGATAGAAATGTGGTATAATTTTTCTTATGGAAAAGATTATTATTACAGCAACTGCTGAAAGTATTGAACAAGTTAAACAACTGCTCGAAGCTGGCGTAGATCGTATTTATGTCGGTGAGAAAGATTTTGGCCTTCGTCTGCCAACGACCTTTAGTTATGACCAATTGTGTGAAATCGCTAAGTTGGTTCATGATGCTGGTAAGGAATTGATCGTTGCAGTCAATGCCCTTATGCACCAAGACATGATGGACCGTATCAAGCCTTTCTTAGACTTTTTGGAAGAAATTAAGACAGACTACATTACGATTGGGGATGCAGGTGTCTTTTACGTTGTCAATCGTGATGGCTATTCTTTCAAGACTATCTATGATGCTTCAACTATGGTGACAAGCAGTCGTCAGATTAACTTCTGGGGACAAAAAGCTGGTGCTTCTGAGGCTGTTTTGGCGCGTGAAATTCCATCTGCTGAACTCTTCAAAATGCCAGAGATTTTGGAAATTCCTGCTGAAGTTTTGGTTTACGGAGCTAGTGTCATCCATCATTCTAAGCGTCCGCTCTTGCAAAACTATTATAACTTTACGCATATCGATGATGAAAAGACTCGCAAGCGTGACCTTTTCTTGGCTGAACCAAGTGACCCTGAGAGCCATTATTCCATTTTTGAAGATAATCATGGTACCCACATTTTTGCCAACAATGACCTTGATTTGATGACTAAATTGACAGAATTGGTGGAGTATGGTTTCACTCACTGGAAACTAGAAGGGCTCTACACTCCTGGTCAGAACTTTGTTGAGATTGCAAAACTCTTTATCCAAGCACGTAGTTTGATTCAAGAGGGCAACTTTAGCCATGACCAAGCTTTCTTGCTGGATGAAGAAGTGCGTAAGTTACACCCTAAAAACCGTTTCCTTGATACAGGATTTTATGACTACGATCCTGACATGGTTAAATAAAGTAAATGATTCGTTGAGAGAAGGAAGATGCAAACATTTCTTCTCTCATTTTTTCTTATTCTCCAATATTTTCAAAGAATTAGTAGGCTAGGATGCTCTATTTGATGGGATTTTTAAGACAAGTAGTGTTCTTGTGTTTGAAAATTATCCCATGTTTGCAGGTGCCAAATGGCCCTTTTTTTGGTATAATTTTTTATAATGAAAACGATTGGTAATCGCTATGTTGTGGTTGATTTAGAGGCAACTAGCACAGGTAGTAAGGCTAAAATTATCCAAGTGGGAATTGTTGTGATTGAGGATGGAAAAATCGTCGATCACTATACGACAGATGTCAATCCACACGAAGCTCTGGATGCTCATATTAAAGAACTGACAGGGCTAACTGACCAACGTCTAGCGCAAGCACCTGATTTTTCGCAAGTTGCCAGAAAAATCTTTGACTTGGTGGAGGATGGGATTTTTGTAGCCCATAATGTTCAGTTTGATGCTAATCTCTTGGCTGAAAATTTATTTTTTGAAGGCTATGAGTTAAGAAATCCTCGTGTTGACACGGTTGAATTGGCCCAGGTATTTTTCCCTGAACTGGAAAAATATAGTTTGCCTATTTTGTGCCGAGAATTAGGAATTCCTCTTCAACACGCTCACACAGCTCTTTCAGATGCCCAAGCCACTGCGGAATTACTCCTTTTTCTACAAGAAAAGATGGCCCAGCTCCCTAAAGGTCTCTTGGAACGCTTGCTGGAAATGGCTGACGCTCTCTTATATGAGTCCTATCTGGTTATTGAAGAAATTTATCGAAACCAATCTATCCTGAGTTATCCAGACTTGGTCGAAGTTCAAGGACTGTATTTCAAGAAACCTGCAGCTCCCCTGAAGTCACGAAAGCTATCTCGAGATTTTTCTAAAAATATTTCTCTGTTGAATCTTGAAGTGAGGGAGGAGCAAGAAAATTTTGCTAAAGAGGTTGGCTTGCTATTGAAAGATGAGCCTGTCTCACTAATTCAAGCGCCAACAGGGATTGGAAAAACCTATGGCTATCTCTTACCTGCTTTATCTCAAGCCAAAGAGCGTCAAATTGTTCTTAGTGTTCCGACAAAGATTCTTCAAAATCAAATCATGGAAGAAGAAGGTAGACGTCTCAAGGAAGTGTTCCATATAGATATTCATAGTTTAAAGGGGCCACAAAATTATCTGAAGTTGGATGCCTTTTATTGTTCCTTGCAGGAAAATGATGAAAATCGCTTACTTAGACGCTTTAAGATGCAACTCTTGGTCTGGCTGACAGAGACTGAGACAGGAGATTTGGATGAAATTGGGCAACTTTACCGTTACCAACATTTTCTAGCAGACCTTCGTCATGACGGGAATTTATCATCCCATAGCTTATTTGTGACGGAAGATTTCTGGAAACGCAGTCAAGAAAGGGCACAAACCTGCAAGCTTTTAGTGACCAATCACGCCTATCTTGTAACCAGACTGGAAGATAATCCTGAATTTGTCAGTGATCGTTTATTGATTATTGATGAAGTTCAAAAAGTTTTGTTGGCCCTAGAAAATCTGCTTCAAGAGACTCACGATATCCAGTCTATTATCGATTTGCTTGATAAGGCTTTACTGGAGGAGCAAAATAAGGTCCAACAACGAATACTAGAAAGCATTCGCTTTGAGTGTCTTTACTTGATCGAACAATTTCAGTCTGGAAAATCTAAGAAAAATATCTTAGATTCTCTTGCCAATCTCCACCAGTATTTTTCAGAATTAGAAGTAGAAGGCTTTGAGGAGTTAGTTCGCTATTTTACAGCTGACCGAGATTACTGGCTTGAAGCAACTGAAACGAGTCAAAAGAAAATTCAGATTTCTTCTACGAAATCAGGCCGTATTCTTCTATCTTCCTTAGTGCCTGATTCATGTCAAGTCTTGGGAGTGTCGGCCACTCTTGAGATTAGTCAAAGAGTTTCTTTGGCAGACCTGTTAGGCTATCCCGAAGCTAAATTTGTTAAGATTGAAGCTCGTAGAAAACAGGACCAAGAAGTGGTCTTGATCAAAGATTTCCCTTTGGTGACAGAAACTTCCTTAGAAGTCTATGCCAAAGAGGTAGCTGATTTGCTGATGGATGTTCAAGCTTTCCAACAACCGATTTTGGTTCTCTTTACTGCTAAAGATATGCTTCTAGCAGTATCGGATTTACTTCCAGTTAGCCACTTGGCCCAGTATAAAAATGGGGATGTTCATCAGCTAAAGAAACGCTTTGAAAAAGGTGAACAACAAATCCTGCTTGGTGCAGCAAGTTTCTGGGAGGGAGTGGATTTTTCAAGCCATCCTTTTGTGATTCAAGTTGTACCAAGACTCCCTTTTCAAAATCCTCAAGAGTCCTTGACGAAAAAGATCAATCAAGAACTGAATCAAGAAGGAAAAAATGCCTTTTATGATTATCAGTTGCCGATGGCTATTATTCGTTTAAAACAGGCTTTGGGAAGAAGTATGAGACGCGAACACCAACGTTCCTTAACTCTTATTTTGGATAGGAGAATTTTCGGAAAGCGATATGGCAAACAAATAGCAGTATCTCTAGCAAAAGAAGCGACTGTTAAAACCGTCTCTCAATCCGAAGTTGATGAGACTATTGATGAATTTTTAAATGAGCTTTGATAAATAGTATAGTATGAAAGTATAAGGTTAGTATATATGAAACGTTCTCTCGACTCTAGAGTCGATTATAGTTTGCTATTGCCAGTATTTTTTCTACTGGTTATCGGCGTGGTGGCTATCTATATAGCCGTTAGTCATGATTATCCAAACAATATTCTGCCCATTTTAGGGCAGCAGGTCGCCTGGATCGCCTTGGGGCTTGTGATTGGTTTTGTGGTCATGCTCTTTAATACAGAATTTCTTTGGAAGGTGACCCCCTTTCTATATATTTTAGGCTTGGGACTCATGGTCTTGCCGATCGTCTTTTATAATCCAAGCTTAGTTGCATCAACGGGTGCCAAAAACTGGGTATCAATAAATGGAATTACCCTATTCCAACCGTCAGAATTTATGAAGATATCCTATATTCTCATGTTGGCTCGTGTGATTGTTCAATTTACAAAGAAACATAAGGAATGGAGACGCACAGTTCCGCTGGACTTTTTATTAATTTTTTGGATGATTGTCTTTACCATTCCAGTCCTAGTTCTTTTGGCACTTCAAAGTGACTTGGGGACGGCTTTGGTTTTTGTAGCTATTTTCTCGGGAATCGTTTTATTATCAGGAGTTTCTTGGAAAATTATTATTCCAGTATTTGTGACTGCTGTAACAGGAGTTGCTGGATTCTTAGCCATCTTTATCAGTAAGGGCGGCCGGGCTTTTCTCCATCAATTGGGGATGCCGACCTACCAAATCAATCGTATCTTGGCTTGGCTCAATCCATTCGACTTTGCCCAAACAACCACTTACCAGCAGGCTCAAGGACAAATCGCCATTGGCAGCGGTGGCTTATTTGGTCAGGGATTTAATGCTTCGAATCTGCTTATTCCAGTTCGTGAGTCGGATATGATTTTCACGGTGATCGCAGAAGATTTTGGCTTTATTGGCTCTGTCCTTGTTATTGCCCTTTACCTCATGCTGATTTACCGTATGTTGAAGATTACTCTTAAATCAAATAACCAGTTCTACACCTATATTTCTACTGGCTTGATTATGATGTTGCTCTTCCACATCTTTGAAAATATCGGCGCTGTGACGGGCTTGCTTCCTTTGACTGGGATTCCCTTGCCATTCATTTCTCAAGGTGGATCGGCTATTATCAGTAACTTGATTGGTATTGGCTTGCTTTTATCGATGAGTTACCAGACAAACCTAGCTGAAGAAAAGAGCGGAAAAGTCCGATTCAAGCGGAAAAAGGTTGTATTAAAACAAATCAAATAAGGAGAAAATCATGGTTAAAGTAGCCGTTATGTTAGCTCAGGGCTTTGAAGAAATTGAAGCTTTGACAGTTGTAGATGTCTTGCGTCGTGCCAATATCACTTGTGATATGGTTGGTTTTGAAGAGCAAGTGACGGGTTCACATGCAATCCAAGTAAGAGCAGATCGTGTCTTTGAGGGTGATTTATCAGACTATGACATGATTGTCCTTCCTGGAGGGATGCCTGGTTCTGCACATTTGCGCGATAATCAGGCCTTGATTCAAGAGTTGCAAAGCTTCGAACGAGAAGGGAAGAAACTGGCAGCTATTTGTGCGGCGCCAATTGCCCTCAATCAAGCAGGGCTATTGAAAAATAAGCAGTACACTTGCTATGATGGCGTTCAAGAGCAAATCCTTGATGGTCAATATGTCAAGGAAACAGTAGTGGTAGATGGACATTTGATAACCAGTCGAGGTCCCTCGACAGCCCTTGCCTTTGCCTACGAGTTGGTAGAGCAACTAGGAGGAGACGCAGAGACTTTACGAACAGGAATGCTTTATCGAGATGTCTTTGGTAAAAATCAGTAAAACGGGAGTTAAACTCTCGTTTTTTTATGTGGAAAACTCAGGGAAATCATCGCTTTTTTCATAAAAAAATGCTATAATGAAGGGTATGAAATATCACGATTATATCTGGGATTTAGGTGGAACTTTACTGGATAATTACGAAACTTCAACAGCTGCATTTGTTGAAACATTGGCACTGTATGGTATCACACAAGACCATGATAGTGTCTATCAAGCTTTAAAGGTTTCTACTGATTTTGCGATTGAGACATTCGCTCCCGACTTAGAGCATTTTTTAGAAAACTACAAGGAAAATGAAGCCAGAGAGCTTGAACACCCGATTTTGTTTGATGGAGTTTCTGACTTATTAGCAGATATTTCAAATCAAGGTGGGCGTCATTTTTTGGTTTCTCATCGAAATGATCAGGTCTTGGAAATTTTAGAAAAAACCTCTATAGCAACCTATTTTACAGAAGTAGTCACTTCTAGCTCCGGTTTTAAGAGAAAGCCAAATCCTGAGTCCATGATTTATTTAAGAGAAAAGTATCAGATTAGCTCTGGTCTTGTTATTGGTGATCGGTCGATTGATATCGAAGCAGGTCAAGCTGCTGGACTCGATACCCACTTGTTTACCAGTATCGTGAATTTAAGACAAGTATTAGACATGTAAGAAAAAGGAATAAGATGACAGAAGAAATCAAAAATCTGCAGGCACAAGATTATGATGCCAGTCAAATTCAAGTTTTAGAGGGCTTAGAGGCTGTTCGTATGCGTCCAGGGATGTATATCGGATCAACCTCAAAAGAAGGTCTTCACCATTTAGTCTGGGAAATTGTTGATAACTCAATTGATGAGGCCTTGGCAGGATTTGCCAGCCATATTCAAGTCTTTATTGAGCCAGATGATTCGATTACTGTTGTCGATGATGGGCGTGGTATCCCAGTCGATATTCAGGAAAAAACAGGTCGACCTGCCGTTGAGACTGTCTTTACTGTTCTGCACGCTGGAGGAAAGTTTGGCGGTGGCGGCTACAAGGTTTCAGGTGGTCTTCACGGAGTTGGGTCCTCAGTTGTTAACGCCCTTTCCACTCAATTAGACGTTCATGTCCACAAAAACGGGAAGATTCATTACCAAGAATACCGTCGTGGTCATGTTGTTGCAGACCTTGAGGTGGTTGGGGATACAGATAGAACTGGAACAACGGTTCACTTCACACCAGACCCAGAAATCTTTACGGAAACAACAACCTTTGATTTTGATAAATTAAATAAACGGATTCAAGAGTTGGCCTTTCTAAATCGTGGTCTTCAAATCTCCATCACAGATAAGCGTGAGGGGTTAGAACAAACTAAGCATTACCACTATGAAGGTGGGATTGCTAGTTACGTTGAATATATCAATGAGAATAAGGATGTGATTTTTGATACACCAATCTACACAGATGGTGAGATGGATGATATCACAGTTGAAGTAGCCATGCAGTACACAACTGGCTACCATGAAAATGTCATGAGTTTCGCTAACAATATTCATACCCATGAAGGTGGAACGCATGAACAAGGTTTCCGTACAGCCTTGACTCGTGTTATCAATGATTATGCTCGCAAGAATAAACTGCTTAAAGACAATGAAGACAACTTGACAGGGGAAGATGTCCGAGAAGGACTAACTGCAGTTATCTCAGTTAAACACCCAAATCCACAGTTTGAAGGACAAACCAAGACCAAACTGGGGAATAGCGAAGTGGTCAAGATTACCAATCGCCTCTTCAGTGATGCCTTCTCCGATTTCCTCATGGAAAATCCACAGATTGCCAAACGTATCGTGGAAAAAGGGATTTTAGCTGCCAAGGCTCGTGTGGCTGCCAAGCGTGCGCGTGAAGTAACTCGTAAAAAATCTGGTTTGGAAATTTCCAACCTTCCAGGGAAACTAGCAGACTGTTCTTCTAACAATCCTGCTGAAACAGAACTCTTCATCGTCGAAGGAGACTCAGCTGGTGGATCAGCCAAATCGGGTCGTAACCGTGAATTTCAGGCTATCCTTCCGATTCGCGGTAAGATTTTGAACGTTGAAAAGGCAAGTATGGATAAGATTCTAGCTAACGAAGAAATTCGTAGTCTTTTCACAGCGATGGGAACAGGATTTGGCGCAGAATTTGATGTTTCAAAAGCTCGTTACCAAAAACTTGTTCTGATGACCGATGCCGATGTCGATGGAGCCCACATTCGTACCCTTCTTTTAACCTTGATTTATCGTTATATGAAACCAATTCTAGAAGCTGGTTATGTTTATATTGCCCAACCACCAATCTATGGTGTCAAGGTTGGAAGTGAGATTAAAGAATATATCCAGCCAGGAGCAGATCAAGAAATCAAACTCCAAGAAGCTTTAGCCCGTTATAGTGAAGGTCGTACCAAACCAACCATTCAGCGCTATAAAGGTCTGGGTGAAATGGATGACCACCAATTGTGGGAAACAACCATGGATCCGGAACATCGCTTGATGGCCAGAGTTTCTGTGGATGATGCTGCAGAAGCAGATAAAATCTTTGATATGTTGATGGGGGATCGAGTAGAGCCTCGTCGTGAGTTTATCGAAGAAAATGCCGTCTATAGTACACTTGATGTCTAAAAAATCGGGAGAAGTAGTTCCCTTGGTCTAAAAAATATGATATAATCATTACGATTGTTTCAAGTAAAAAAAGGAGTTTAATATGTCTGCTAGCCTAGTAATTTATCTTGCAATTGCAGTTGCAGTTTTCTTAGTAATTGCCTATGCTATCGCAATCTACGTACGAAAACGCAATGAAAGTAAATTAGCAATTTTAGAAGAGAAAAAAGAAGAGCTGTACAATCTTCCAGTAAACGATGAAGTTGAAGCAGTAAAAAACATGCACTTGATTGGACAAAGTCAAGTGACTTTCCGCGAATGGAATCAAAAATGGGTTGACCTATCTCTTAACTCTTTTGCCGATATCGAAAATAATCTTTTCGAGGCAGAAGGTTACAATAACTCATTCCGTTTTTTCAAAGCGAGTCATCAAATTGATCAAATCGAGAGTCAAATTACCTTGATTGAAGAAGATATTGCGGCAATTCGCAATGCCTTGGCAGATTTGGAGAAACAAGAGTCTAAAAATAGTGGACGTGTTCTTCATACCTTGGACTTGTTTGAAGAGTTGCAACACCGAGTTGCTGATCATTCTGAAGAATATGGCCAAGGTTTATCTGAAATTGAAAAACAATTGGAAAATATCCAATCTGAGTTTTCTCAGTTTGTAACTTTAAATTCGTCAGGTGACCCAGTAGAAGCTGCTGTGATTTTGGATAATGCTGAAAATCATATCTTGGCTTTGACACATATTGTTGATCGTATACCAGTAATTGTAACAACATTATCTAAAGAGCTACCAGATCAACTAGAAGATTTAGAAGATGGTTATCGTAAGCTCTTAGATGCTAATTATCATTTTGCTGAGACAGATATTGAAGCGCGTTTCCAACTGCTTTATGAAGCTCTCAAGAAAAATCATGAGAATATTGCGAAACTAGAATTGGATAATGCAGAGTACGAAAATACTCAAATCCAAGAAGAGATTAATGCACTTTATGATATCTTTACAAGAGAAATCGCGGCACAGAAAGTAGTAGAAGGTTTAGTAGCAACACTTCCTACTTATCTTCAACATATGAAGGAAAATAATGCTTTATTGATAGAAGACATTGAGCGTTTGAGTAAAAGTTATTTACTTTCTGAATCGGATGCTAGTCATGTTCGTCGTTTACAGTCCGAATTAGAAAACTTTGAGACTGCTATTATTGAGGCAACTTCAAATCAAGATGAACCAACTCAAGCATATTCAATTCTTGAAGAAAAACTTGAATCTTTACAGGAAAATCTTAAAGAGATTGAAGATGAACAGATTGCAGTTAGTGAGCGTCTTGCACGAATTGAGAAAGATGATATCAATGCACGTCAAAAGGCAAATGTATATGTTAATCGTCTCCATACAATCAAGAGATATATGGAAAAACGGAACCTACCTGGTATTCCACAAACTTTCTTGAAGTTATTCTTTACAGCAAGTAATAATACGGAAGATTTAATGGCTGAATTAGAACAAAAATTGGTCAATATAGAGTCAGTTAACCGTGTTCTGGAAATTGCAACGAATGATATGGAAGCTTTAGAAACGGAAACTTATAATATTGTACAGTATGCAACCTTGACAGAGCAACTCTTGCAATATTCTAACCGCTATCGCTCATTTGATGAACGTATCCAAGAAGCATTTAACGAAGCTTTAGATATTTTTGAAAAAGAATTTGATTATCACGCTTCATTTGACAAGATTTCTCAAGCATTGGAAGTGGCAGAGCCTGGTGTAACCAACCGCTTTGTTACCTCATATGAGAAAACACGTGAAACGATTCGTTTCTAAAATAATAAAAAAGATTTGATTGTGTGAGAAACAGAATCAAATCTTTTTTATAGTAATATCGTGAGCAAAAGGATTCAAAATGATAAAAACGCATAATAGCAGATTGTAGAAAATCTTGCTACTATGCGTTTTGTTATGGAAAGACTTACTGGATTTTTTCTCAAATCGAGTTTTTACTCAACTCCTTTATTTGATTGGAATCGAAATCCCAATTAATTTTTCTGAGTAGAGGGTTTTGATATTGGCCTCATCAATAGAGTCCTTATCAATTTTACGTTTCAAGAAAAATTCTTGGATGGCTTCGATTTCAGTTTCTCGAATAGCACGGTGTTTGTTTGAGATGAGGATTTCATAGTGAAGCGGAGCTTGGGTAAAAATAACATCAGTATTTCCAGCAGAATAGACCTCAACAAGGGTTGCATCTGTACTTTCTAGCTGACTTTTAACAAGTTGCGAGTGTGAGTTTGTCGTATTGATTAGCTTCATAACATTTCCTCCGATTTTCTAATTCTATTATAGCACTTTTTGAATAAAGTAGCTTGATTTAGTCAATCTTATGCTGTTTTTTCCAAGATTGGATTGCCCATTTATGACTACCACGTTTGAGATTTTCAATAGCCTCGTCAATAGGGAACCAGGCAATATGATTAAAATCCTCTAGTGGTTTTTGAACTTCCTTGAAAGCAGTCGCTTCATAGAGGTAGGCAGGATTGTAGTAGTAGGTGTCACGGTGACGAGAGTAGAAATATTCGTCAGCTTGTCCGTAATAAGTACCAATTTCAGCTGTGAAACCAAGCTCTTCAATCAATTCACGCTTTAGGGCTTCCTGATGATTTTCACCTGATTCAATTTCGCCACCTGGTAAGAACCAAGCACCATTAGGAGCTTGAACTAAGACTATTTGTTTTTGTTCAGCGTCAGGGATAACTGCATACACTCCATAGCGTGCAACATAGTCTGTATTCGCTTTTTTTTCTCCGAAAGTTGGGTTTGCCATTGCATTTTCCTCATTATCTAGTATCTTTATTATTATCATAATAGACAAAGAGCAAGCTGTCAAGAAATTACAGTTATTTTAGTAAAAAAGAAGCAGAAAAATTTCATTTTCTACTCCTTTTCTATAGGATTTATTTTTCTTTTTCAGAAGTTTTAACTTCAGCTTTTTTTGCAGACTTAATTTGAATCTTGCCCTTGCTGGTCATAACTGCCTTGAGGTCTTTTTCGCTTGGATTTTCAAGGTAGTAGTCAGTGATTGCGTCTTCAATATAGTCTTGAATAGTACGACGAAGTGGGCGTGCTCCCATTTTTGGATCATAACCGAGGTCAACCAACTTTTCCTTGACCTTGTCCGTTACATCCAAATGAATGTTATTGCTAGAGAGGCGCTTGTTAACATCTGCTAGCATGAGCTCGACAATCTGAAGGAGGTTATCCTTGCTGAGAGCCTTAAATTCGATAATACCATCAAAACGGTTCATAAACTCTGGGCTAAAGAAGTTACCGAGTTCACCGAGAACAGAATTGGTACGTCCTTCGCGAGCAGCCCCAAAACCAACGCTGGCTTCAGCCTTACCTGTACCTGCATTTGAGGTCATGATAATAATGGCATCCTTGAAGCTGACGGTACGTCCGTGCCCATCTGTCAAACGACCATCGTCCAAGACCTGGAGGAACATGTGCATAACATCTGGATGGGCTTTCTCTACTTCATCCAAGAGAATAAGAGAATATGGATTGCGGCGAACTTTTTCAGTTAACTGACCAGCCTCATCATAGCCAACATAACCTGGAGGGGCACCGACCAACTTAGCTACACTGTGTTTTTCCATATACTCGCTCATATCAAAGCGAATCATGCTGTCAGCAGAACCAAAAAGTTCGATAGCTAGTTGTTTGGAAAGTTCTGTCTTACCGACACCAGTTGGCCCGACAAAGAGGAAGCTTCCAATTGGACGGTTAGGCGTACCGAGACCGACACGATTACGGCGAATAGCTTTTGCAATTTTATCAACTGCATCATCCTGTCCAATAACATGAGACTTGAGATCTTCGGCTAGATGGATGAGTTGAGATTGTTCTTTCTCTTTCAAATCACCAACAGGGATGTTGGTTTTCTGCTCGATAATATGCTCAATAGTTTTTTCACTGATGATAGGAGTATCCTGGTCTGTGACCTTTTTCTTTTGCATTTCTTTATACTTGGCAATCTGGTCGCGGAAGTAGGCAGCCTTTTCAAAATCTTCCTCTCGTGTAGCTTGAGATTTAAGATTTTCAGCCTCAATCAAGCGCTGATCGATTACTTTAGGATCCACAAAATTCAAGGTCAAGTTCATCTTAGAACCAGCTTCATCTAGGAGGTCAATGGCCTTGTCAGGCAAGAAGCGATCTTGGATGTAGCGATTGGAAAGAGTTGCAGCTGCTTCAATCGCAGCATCGGTATATTGAACGTGGTGGTAGTCTTCGTATTTTTTTTGAATCCCTTTGAGGATAGTGATTGTTTCCTCCACCGTTGGTTCATCGACTTTAACAGGCTGCATACGACGTTCTAGGGCCGCATCCTTTTCAATGATACGGTATTCATTGAGGGTAGTGGCACCGACCAGCTGCAGTTCCCCACGAGCAAGGGCTGGTTTGAGGATATTTCCTGCGTCCATATTACCATCACTCGCAGAACCCGCACCAACAATTTCATGGATTTCATCGATAAAGAGGATGATGTCCTCACGCTTGCGAATTTCTTCCATGAGTTTTTGCATGCGTTCTTCAAATTGTCCTCGGATACCCGTTCCTTGAACCAAGCTAACCACATCCAGACGGATGACTTGTTTACCTTGGAGTTTATGTGGAACATCGCCATCGACGATTTTCTGAGCTAGGCCTTCGACAACAGCAGTTTTTCCGACACCAGGTTCACCGATAAGGACAGGATTATTCTTGGTTCTACGATTGAGAATCTCGATGACACGGATAATCTCATCGTCGCGTCCAATAACGGGGTCAATATCTCCACGACGGGCAATTTCAGTCACGTTAATACCAAATTCTTCCAGCAGGCCTTTTTCTTGGCTTGGTGGAGGAGTTTGAGCAGGTCCACGATTTTGGGAACCATAACCGCCGTTACCACCGTAACCTCCACCTGATTGGGTTGGGGGAGTAGGAGGAGTGTTGTTAGAAGGTCTAAAATTGTTTAAGTCATTGAAGAAATCACCAAAAGGATCAAAGTCACGATTGTTCAGATCCGTCATTCCCTTAAAGAGGCTATTGTTAGGATCTGTTTTGATAATCTTGTAGCAGTTTTGACAGAGGTCAATTTGTTTTTGTTTTCCATTGAGATTGGTGTAAAGATGAATTGTTGAGTCGTTAATTTTACAGTTTTGACAAAGCATACATCTACCTCATTTCTTTTTTTAGCCTGACCTGTTTAATGGTCAAAAATAGTCAAATTTCTATACTCTCATTATAACAGGATTGGGGTGTAAAGCAAGTAAAAAGATTGAAGCTTTGAGAAGTTGTTACAATGAAGATCTTTGTGAATTTGGACTAAAAAAATCCTATTTGTGAGACAAAAAGGATTTTGGTTAGACATGCAGGGGCAATCCCAGCTTGTTTTGTATTAGTAAAGGAGTTCGTAAATCTCCATTGCAATCAAGTCAATGCTATCAAACGTATAAGTTTCGCGAGCTTCTACATCACGAAGGGTAAAGATTGATCCGTTTTCTTCGTCGTGGCTGTATGCAACTTCTGCAACAACAACTCCTTCGCGTTCAAAATTACGTTTTAAATTTCCGCCGTCTTTTGCCATTGCTTCAAGGCGGTTGATGATTCTAACCAAATGTGATTCCATTTTGATTCTCCTTCATTTCTTATCGTTACTATTTTACCATAAAGGAGGCCAACTTGACTAGAAAAAACTAAGATTTCTCGCTAATTCTACTAGCTTAAAGTTTTTTTGAATAAATCGGATAAAAGGTTTGAATTTTAATTCAATACATGTTATAATCATACAGTATTCTATTTTAGAAAGCAGTGTGACTATGAATTTTTCTTTTTTACCTAAGTATTTACCTTATTTTAACTATGGGGCTGTCGTGACGGTTCTCATTTCTATCTGTGTTGTCTTTTTGGGAACTATTTTGGGTGTTGTCTTGGCTTTTGGGCAACGTTCAAAGTTTAAACCACTTGTATGGCTGGCCAACTTGTACGTTTGGATTTTCCGTGGGACACCGATGATGGTTCAGATTATGATTGCCTTTGCCCTTATGCACATCAATGCTCCGACTATTCAGGTTGGGATTTTGGGTGTTGATCTTTCTCGTCTGATTCCAGGGATTTTGATTATCTCTATGAACAGTGGTGCCTATGTTTCTGAGACTGTTAGGGCCGGGATTAATGCGGTTCCTAAGGGTCAGCTAGAGGCGGCCTATTCTTTAGGGATTCGTCCTAAAAATGCTATGAGATATGTGATTTTGCCACAAGCAATCAAAAATATTTTGCCAGCATTGGGGAACGAATTTATCACCATTATCAAGGACAGCTCCCTCTTATCAGCTATCGGTGTTATGGAGTTGTGGAACGGAGCTACAACAGTTTCTACAACAACCTATCTACCTTTAACACCACTTTTATTTGCAGCCTTTTACTACTTGATTATGACCTCTATTTTGACCGTAGCCTTGAAAGCTTTTGAAAAACATATGGGACAAGGAGATAAGAAATAATGACAGAAACCTTGATAAAAATTGAAAATTTACATAAATCATTTGGAAAGAATGAAGTATTGAAGGGCATCAACCTCGAGATTAGAAGAGGAGAAGTTGTCGTTATCATCGGTCCTTCGGGGAGCGGGAAATCTACCTTGCTTCGCTCTATGAATTTGTTGGAAGAAGCAAGCAAGGGGAAGGTTATCTTTGAGGGAGTCGATATTACGGACAAGAAGAATGACCTTTTTGCAATGCGTGAGAAGATGGGCATGGTTTTCCAACAATTTAACCTCTTTCCTAATATGACTGTGATGGAAAATATCACCTTGTCACCTATCAAGACCAAAGGTGAGAGCAAGGCAGTGGCTGAGAAGAGAGCCCAAGAGCTTTTGGAAAAAGTTGGTTTACCAGATAAGGCAACTGCTTATCCACAGAGTTTGTCAGGTGGACAGCAACAACGGATTGCCATTGCGCGTGGTTTGGCTATGGAACCTGATGTCTTACTCTTTGACGAGCCAACTTCAGCCCTGGATCCTGAGATGGTTGGAGAAGTTCTAGCTGTTATGCAAGACCTTGCCAAGTCAGGAATGACTATGGTTATCGTAACACATGAGATGGGATTTGCCCGTGAGGTGGCAGATCGTGTTATCTTTATGGCAGACGGTGTGGTTGTTGAAGACGGAACACCGGAACAGATTTTTGAACAAACCCAAGAACAACGGACTAAAGACTTCTTGAGTAAGGTTTTATAAGTTAGCTTTGTTTAGCTATTTGTAGCCAACTTTACATATAAAATATAGATTAATAAAAAGCTCGAACCGAGCTTTTTATTATAGTTTGAAACTATAAGATAGCCTAGGAAAGAAGTGTTAGAGGGGACTGGCAGTTTTTGGTATAATGGAAGATATTTGAAAGAAAAGAGAAGTGATATGACACAGATTATTGATGGGAAGGCTTTAGCAGCTAAATTACAAGGACAGTTGGCTGAAAAGACTGCAAAACTAAAAGAAGAAACAGGTCTAGTGCCTGGTTTGGTGGTGATTTTGGTTGGGGACAATCCAGCCAGCCAAGTCTACGTTCGCAACAAGGAGAGGTCAGCTCTTGCGGCTGGTTTTCGTAGCGAAGTAGTGCGAGTTCCAGAGACCATTACTCAAGAGGAATTGTTAGACTTGATTGCTAAATATAATCGGGATCCAGCTTGGCATGGGATTTTGGTTCAGTTGCCCTTACCAAAACACATTGATGAAGAGGCAGTTTTATTGGCCATTGATCCTGAAAAGGATGTGGATGGTTTTCATCCGTTAAATATGGGACGTCTCTGGTCTGGTCATCCAGTCATGATTCCTTCTACACCTGCAGGAATTATGGAAATGTTTCATGAATATGGGATTGACTTGGAAGGTAAAAATGCGGTCGTCATCGGTCGTTCCAATATCGTTGGAAAACCCATGGCTCAGCTTCTTTTGGCTAAGAATGCTACAGTTACCTTGACTCACTCACGCACCCATAATCTCGCTAAGGTTGCTGCAAAAGCGGATATTCTTGTGGTCGCAATTGGTCGTGCTAAATTTGTGACTCCTGATTTTGTGAAACCAGGTGCGGTAGTCATTGACGTTGGGATGAACCGCGATGAAAATGGTAAGCTCTGTGGGGATGTTGATTATGAGGCGGTTGCCCCACTTGCTAGCCACATCACGCCAGTTCCTGGAGGTGTCGGTCCTATGACCATTACTATGCTGATGGAGCAAACCTATCAGGCAGCACTTCGGACATTGGATAGAAAATAAGAGAAAAATCGCTGAAGAGAGTGTATTTTCTATAGCTATATCTAAAATAGCAGAAATGAATATTAAATTTTAGATATAAGATTACAAAAGGAGGTTTACGCCTCCTTTTTGTTGTATAATAAAGTGAGAGGAAAAAAGATGAAAGTGATTGATCAAGCTCTACTAGAAAAAGTCATTGTTGAACGTTCTCGTACCAGTCATAAAGGAGACTATGGTCGTCTGCTCTTGCTTGGTGGGACTTATCCTTATGGTGGTGCCATCATCATGGCTGCTTTGGCAGCTGTTAAAAGTGGAGCTGGTTTGGTGACCGTTGGAACGGATAGGGAAAATATTCCAGCTCTGCACAGTCATTTACCTGAGGCTATGGCCTTTTCTCTTCAAGACCAGCAGTTGTTAAAAGAGCAATTGGAGAAGGCAGAAGTTGTCTTGCTGGGGCCTGGTTTAGGAGACGATGCTGTTGGAGACAATCTAGTCAAACAGGTCTTTGCTAGCTTAAAAAAGAATCAGATTTTGATTGTAGATGGTGGTGCCCTGACCATTCTTGCTAGAACAAGTTTGTCATTTCCATCTAACCAGCTTATCCTAACTCCCCACCAAAAAGAATGGGAAAAGCTGTCTGGTATTGCTATTGAAAAGCAAAGCAAAGATGCAACGGCTAGTGCCCTAACTTCCTTCCCTCAAGGAACAATTTTGGTAGAGAAAGGTCCAGCTACTAGTATTTGGCAAGCTGGCCAATCTGATTATTACCAGTTACAGGTTGGCGGTCCCTATCAGGCGACTGGGGGAATGGGAGATACTCTGGCTGGAATGATTGCAGGATTTGCAGGCCAATTCCGACAGGCCAGTCTCTACGAGCGTGTAAGCGTAGCGACTCATCTTCATTCAGCCATAGCCCAAGAATTAGCTCAAGAACATTATGTGGTCTTGCCGACGGAAATCAGCTCTTATCTGCCTAAAATAATGAAAAAAATATCTCAAAAAAGACTGGGATAAAATTCAATTTTAGGAGAAAACGAAGTAAATATTACCGCAATAAAACGCATAATATCAAGTTTTTTTAATACCTGATACTATGCGTTTTTGACTTTAAAGACTTTTTGGTCTGTTTCTATTTTGGAGTAATCTTTTGCTCAGTATGTTTTATAATTTCTCGTTGATAAATCGGATAAACTGATTCCACCAAACTTTTAAGAAGAAAGCTTTTTCAACTTTCTTTTCTGCTACCATTTCGAAACTAGGACGTTCTGTGGTAATGTAACCTTGACCAATCAAATCCTTGTCTTCGTAAGTCAAATGGCCAACCACTGTCCCAGCTTCAAGTGGTGCGGGGATTGCTTTAGAATCTGGTGTAAATTGAATAGATTGGGAAGATTGACCCCCAACACGTTCAATTAGATAGATATCCTCTGGGGCCACTACAGTTACCGTATCTTCTTTTCCATCTTGTACAGGGACTTTGCTATCTTGATAGGCATCGCCTTGTTGAACGATTTTGCGAAGTGTGAATGTAGAAGAAATATAATCCATTAGGGAAGATGTAGCTGTAAAGCGAGCGTAGGGATTATTGTCTTGATGATCTGCATTTAAAACAACTGTGATAACCCTCATGCCTTTTTCGACAGTAGTACCAACAAAAGATTCTCCAGCTTTGTCTGTTGTTCCTGTTTTAAGGCCATCAAAACCACCTCGATAAGCAGGCATGCCTTCTAACATGTAGTTGGTAGAAGTGATTGTCATTCCAGCAAAAGTAGAAGAAGGTTTTTTCGTGATTTCCAAGACTTGCGGATATTTTTTGATGAGGTTGCGAGCAACGATAGCGACATCATAAGCACTGAGCTTATTTTCATCATCTTTATTAGATCCTGGGTAAATGTTATCTCCGAGAGTTTCGTTGTTCAGACCAGTTGTATTGACAACGGTGGCATCTTTGATTCCCCATTCCAAGAGTTTTGCTCGCATCATATCAACGAAGTTTTTTTCTGAGCCAGCAATTTTCTCAGCTAGGGCAATAGCGGCGCTGTTGGCACTCGATACCAGTGTTGCTTCAAGTAACTCTTCGACAGTATAATTGCGGGCCTCCATAGGAACATTACTGGCTTCAGAATTCGTTGTTAATTGATAAGGATAATCAGAAATATCTACTGGGGTGGATAGTGTGATACTTCCATTTTCGAGTGCTTCGTAGACCAGGTAAACGGTAAGTAGTTTTGTTATAGAAGCAATTTCGACAGGCTGCGTTGCATCTTTTTCATAGAGAATTTTACCAGTATTGGCCTCAACAGCAATTGCATGTTTTGCAGCAATATTAAAATCTTGAGCAGCAACAGTAGATGCTGAGCCAATCACGGATAGGCTTAAGAGAGTTAAAATGATTTTTTTCATAGTAAGTTTATTCTATCATAAAGAAAAAAATATTCCTAGTTTCATGATAGAAGTAAAGAAGCTTTTTTGAAAGTATGGTAAAATAGATAGATGGAGGTAGCTCATGTTTCGTAAGAATAAATTATTTTTTTGGACCAGTGAGATTTTATTATTGACAATCATCTTTTATTTATGGAGAGAGATGGGGGCGATTATTACGCCTTTTGTAAGTGTAGCGAACACCATAATGATTCCATTTTTATTGGGTGGTTTTTTATATTATTTGACCAATCCTATTGTAAATTTTTTACAAAAGTATTTCAAAATTAATCGTATCATTGGTATTCTACTAACCTTGTGTGCTTTGGTTTGGGGGATTGTCATTGGGGTAGTCTATCTCTTACCGATTTTGGTTAATCAGTTGACCAGCTTGATTGCGACTAGCCAGACTATCTACAGTCGTTTACAAGATTTGATTATGGATTTATCTACTTATCCAGCCTTTCAAAATTTGGATATTCAAGCGACTATTCAACAATTAAATCTATCCTATGTAGATATTTTACAAAATATCCTAAATAGCGTTACCAATAGTGTCGGAAGTGTTCTATCAGCTCTCTTTAGTACCGTTTTGATTATTATTATGACCCCTGTGTTTTTGGTTTATTTTTTGTTAGATGGTAACAAATTTTTGCCGATGCTTGAGCGCACTGTTTTAAAGAGAGATAAGTTGCATATTGCAGGTCTTTTAAAGAATTTGAATGCGACAATTGCTCGCTATATTAGTGGAGTCGCAATTGATGCCATTATTATCGGTTGTTTGGCCTTTATCGGATATAGCGTGATTGGTTTGAAATACGCTTTGGTCTTTGCCATCTTTTCAGGATTGGCCAATCTCATTCCTTATGTGGGACCAAGTATTGGCTTGATTCCGATGATTATTGCCAATGTCTTTACTGATCCTCATAGAATGCTAATTGCAGTTGTTTACATGCTAATCATTCAACAAGTGGATGGAAATATCCTCTACCCTCGAATCGTTGGTGGTGTGATGAAGGTTCATCCAATTACGATTTTAGTATTACTTTTGTTATCAAGCAATATCTATGGGGTCATTGGCATGATTGTTGCAGTACCAACCTATTCTATCTTAAAAGAAATTTCTAAGTTTCTATCACGTTTGTATGAAAATCATAAAACAATGAAAGAACGAGAACGAGAATTAGCTAAGTAAAAGTCAGGAAATTCCTGATTTTTCTTTTTCTTTAAAGAAGTGATAGGAGTAGAAATACCGTTTAGATTAGCAGATTAAGAATAATTCACAAAAACTTTGTAAAACACTTGCAATTTAGCTGAAATTTGATAAAATAGTAAGGAAAGTTAGACTGTATTGCCTACTGTCTATCTATAAAATATATTTTATTGGAGGCTTTTACTCAAATGGCAAAAGAAAAATACGATCGTAGTAAACCACACGTTAACATTGGTACTATCGGACACGTTGACCACGGTAAAACTACCCTAACTGCAGCTATCACAACTGTTTTGGCACGTCGCTTGCCTTCATCAGTTAACCAACCTAAAGACTATGCGTCTATCGATGCTGCTCCAGAAGAACGCGAACGCGGTATCACAATCAACACTGCGCACGTTGAGTACGAAACTGAAAAACGTCACTACGCTCACATCGACGCTCCAGGACACGCGGACTACGTTAAAAACATGATCACTGGTGCTGCTCAAATGGACGGAGCTATCCTTGTAGTAGCTTCAACTGACGGACCAATGCCACAAACTCGTGAGCACATCCTTCTTTCACGTCAGGTTGGTGTTAAACACCTTATCGTCTTCATGAACAAAGTTGACTTGGTTGACGATGAAGAATTGCTTGAATTGGTTGAAATGGAAATCCGTGACCTATTATCAGAATACGACTTCCCAGGTGACGATCTTCCAGTTATCCAAGGTTCAGCTCTTAAAGCCCTTGAAGGTGACACTAAATACGAAGACATCGTTATGGAATTGATGAACACAGTTGATGAGTACATCCCAGAACCAGAACGTGACACTGACAAACCATTGCTTCTTCCAGTCGAAGACGTATTCTCAATCACTGGACGTGGTACAGTTGCTTCAGGACGTATCGACCGTGGTATCGTTAAAGTCAACGACGAAATCGAAATCGTTGGTATCAAAGAAGAAACTCAAAAAGCAGTTGTTACTGGTGTTGAAATGTTCCGTAAACAACTTGACGAAGGTCTTGCCGGAGATAACGTAGGTGTCCTTCTTCGTGGTGTTCAACGTGATGAAATCGAACGTGGACAAGTTATCGCTAAACCAGGTTCAATCAACCCACACACTAAATTCAAAGGTGAAGTTTACATCCTTACTAAAGAAGAAGGTGGACGTCACACTCCATTCTTCAACAACTACCGTCCACAATTCTACTTCCGTACTACTGACGTTACAGGTTCAATCGAACTTCCAGCAGGTACTGAAATGGTAATGCCTGGTGATAACGTGACAATCGACGTTGAGTTGATCCACCCAATCGCCGTAGAACAAGGTACTACATTCTCTATCCGTGAGGGTGGACGTACTGTTGGTTCAGGTATGGTTACAGAAATCGAAGCTTAATTCGATTTAGTTCCCAGAAGAACAATTATTTAAGTCAGACACTAAAAGAATCTTGCTTTGCAAGGTTCTTTTTTCTGATATTGAACTAAAATTGAAGAATTGATTACACAAAAAAGCTCTATACACTTGATGAGCATAGAGCAAAGGGGGCTTTATTTGATGTAGAGTTCTTGATTTTTTAGGATAATTTCACGGAAACTTGCGAATTTCTTAAGTTTTTTGAGTTCTTCAGGATGGGTTACGAGAGTAATAACATAACCGTCTTTGCCCATACGGCCAGTACGGCCAGCGCGGTGAGTGTAAGTTTCGATGTCTCTAGGAACATCAAAGTTTACGACACATTCTAAACTATCGATATCAATCCCACGAGCCAGAAGGTCAGTTGCAAGAAGCAGGGTTAGTTGCTTGTCTTTAAACTTTTCTAAGATGACTTTTCTAAATTTGACATTGACATCACTAGCGAGGGAAACAGCTAAGATATCTCGATACTGTAGTTTTTCTTCTGCACTTCCAAGGTCTGATAGGCTGTTAAAGAAGACAAGACCTCGGAAATCCTCTACATGAGCCAGTTTTCGTAGCATATCAACACGGTGACGTTGGTCTACCTGCATGTAGAAATGCTGGATATTGTCCAGTTTTTGATCAGAGAGATTAATAGTGCGTGTATTCGGCACAATCTTTTCTTGGTCAAACTTGGTCGTAGCACTCATGTAGATGAGTTGATGGTCACGAGGTGCGTAGTGAGTGATTTTCTCAACAAAGTGAATCTGAGAATCATCTAGTAATTGGTCGAATTCATCCAGGATGATGGTTTCCACATTCATCATCTTGATTTTTTTCAATTTAATTAGTTCAAAGATACGGCCAGGGGTTCCAATCAGAATTTCTGGTCCTTTTTTTAGGCGTTCAATCTGGCGTTTCTGACTCGAACCTGATAAGAAGAGTTGGGCTGTCAAGCCGATAGCTTCTGACCACGTTTTACATACATCAAAAATTTGTCCAGCAAGTTCTGTATTTGGTGCTAGAATCAAGAGTTGTTGGGCTTTTTTCTTTTGTAGTCTGAGAAGACTTGGTAGAAGGTAAGCTAGGGTCTTACCAGTTCCTGTTGGGCTCACTCCTAGGAGGTTTTCTCCAGCAAGAAGGGGCTCAAATAGTTGAGTTTGAATGGGGGTGAATTCTTGGAAACCGAGTTGGTCACTCAGTTCTTGCCATTCAGTCGGTAGTTTGTTTTTCATTTTTCTGCCTCAAATCTAATGCCAGCAGTCTGGCGCATGGTAAATAGTAGTTCATGAACAGAACTTGCATCTTCCAGCCAAGTTTGGTAGAGATTCAGATCTGGTTGCTGGATCATGTGTGCAAATGCATCGACTTCCTCAGTCATCGTATGGGGAGCTTGTTGGATAGGGAGCTGGACTTGATTTCCTTGGTGGTCGGTAAAAATAGCTGAGCGAACATGCTCAATTGTGTTGAGCGTCAAGGTACCATCTGTCGTATAAATCTCGCAAGGAAGATTGGAAGTGATGTTTTTCCCAGCCTTGATATGAACTTGATAGTCGGTGTAAAAGAGGATTCCGTCTCCATTTAGGTCCATGCTATTGTCAAGCTGTTGAGCTTGATAGGTCGCGTCCTGAGCTTTTCCAAAAAGACGAACGGCAGCGTAGAGAGGATAAATCCCCAAATCCATAAGAGCTCCACCGGCAAAACGGTCTGAGAAGACATTTGGTGTCTCCCCAGCCAATAAGTTAGGCATTTTGGAAGAATACTTGGCATAGTTGAAATCTGCTCCCAAAATTTGCTTGTCCGCTAAAAAGTTTTTGATAGTAGTAAAAGCTTCCTCGTGGTAATTACGAGCTGCTTCAAAGATAAAACAATTATTTTTCTTAGCTGTTTGAACCAAATCCAGCCATTCTTGTGGCTGAGTGACAGCTGGCTTTTCAAGAATGACGTGTTTACCAGCAGATAATGCAGCTTTTGCCTGAGCAAAATGCAAGGAGTTTGGACTTGCAATATAGACCACCTCAAAGGAGCTTTTGAAGAAGTCCTCTACTTGATCAAAGAGTTGGATATCTTGATAGCGAGAAGCAAAGGTTGCCGCAGTTTCTAGTTTTCTAGAATAGACTGCGACCAGCTGGTATTTTCCACTAGCATGGGCTGCTTCTATGAAGTGGTGGCTGATAGCGCCAGTGCCAATGATACCTAATTTAAGCATAGATACTCCTTTTCCGATTTTAAATCCTTCTTTCATTATAACATAGATAGACGGGACTATCCAACAGAGGGTAAAAATTTTCAAATAAGCTACTAGGACTTTTCCAAAGAAAGTGGTACAATAATGAGATGAGTAAATGAAATGGGAGGGAAAATGAGGTTATTACCTATAAGAAAAATATCACGTCAGTCTAAGAGGCTAGCGCTTTTTTTGACGTTTTGTGCAGGATATGTAGATGCCTATACGTTTATTGTGCGAGGGAATACTCTTGTAGCTGGACAAACTGGGAATGTCGTATTTCTTTCAGTGGGACTTATTCAACATAATGTTTCTGATGCCAGTGCTAAAGTAATGACCTTGCTAGCTTTTATGATGGGGGTCTTTTTACTAACTGTTTATAAGGAAACATTGAGGATTGTGAAAAAACCAATTTTGTCACTGATTCCTTTGGCAATCTTATCAATAATTATTGGTTTTGTGCCGCAGACTGTAGATAATATCTATCTAGTGCCACCCTTGGCCTTCTGTATGGGACTGGTGACAACGGCTTTTGGAGAAGTGTCGGGTATTGCCTATAATAACGCTTTTATGACAGGGAATATCAAACGGACCATGCTGGCTTTTGGAGATTATTTCCGGACCAAGCACACTCCTTTTTTGCGTGAAGGGTTCATATTTGTTAGCCTTCTTAGTAGTTTTGTTCTTGGCGTTGTCTTTTCAGCCTATTTGACGATTTTCTATCATGAAAAGACTATTCTTGGTGTTCCTATTATGATGAGTATTTTTTACCTCAGCATGCTTTTTGCCAAGTGGCGGAAAAAAGTAAAAGAAAAAGATTCATTTTAGGTGTTATTACTTGTAAGAAAATAGGAGATATGCTATACTTGAAGAGTTGACTATGCACGTTCCTGTGCAACCGCACGAACATCGTTACTCTAAGTGGTTCGTCCCACGATGCTAGGCGAGTCTTCACAAAAATTCGGGGAAACCCATAAAAATCATAGGAGGTGCATAATGAGCACATACGCAATTATCAAAACTGGCGGAAAACAAGTTAAAGTTGAAGTTGGTCAAGCAGTTTACGTTGAAAAATTGAACGTTGAAGCTGGTCAAGAAGTTACTTTTAACGAAGTTGTTCTTGTTGGTGGTGAAAACACTGTTGTCGGAACTCCACTTGTTGCTGGAGCTACTGTAGTTGGAACTGTTGAAAAACAAGGAAAACAAAAGAAAGTTGTTACTTACAAGTACAAACCTAAAAAAGGTAGCCACCGTAAACAAGGTCACCGTCAACCATATACAAAAGTTGTCATCAACGCAATCAACGCTTAATTTTAAGGAGAACACATGATACAAGCAGTCTTTGAGAGAGCCGAAGATGGCGAGCTGAGGAGTGCGGAAATTACTGGACACGCCGAGAGTGGCGAATACGGCTTAGATGTCGTGTGTGCATCGGTTTCTACGCTTGCCATTAACTTTATCAATTCTATTGAAAAATTTGCAGGCTATGAACCAATCCTAGAATTAAACGAAGATGAAGGTGGTTATCTGATGGTTGAAATTCCAAAAGATCTTCCTTCACACCAGAGAGAAATGACCCAGTTATTCTTTGAATCATTTTTCTTAGGTATGGCAAACTTATCGGAGAACTCTTCTGAGTTCGTCCAAACCAGAGTTATCACAGAAAACTAACACGGAGGAAAACATTATGTTAAAAATGACTCTTAACAACTTGCAACTTTTCGCCCACAAAAAAGGTGGAGGTTCTACATCAAACGGACGTGATTCACAAGCAAAACGTCTTGGAGCTAAAGCAGCTGATGGACAAACTGTAACAGGTGGATCTATCCTTTACCGTCAACGTGGTACACACATCTATCCAGGTGTAAACGTTGGACGTGGTGGAGACGATACTTTGTTCGCTAAAGTTGAAGGCGTAGTACGCTTTGAACGTAAAGGACGTGATAAAAAGCAGGTTTCTGTTTACCCAATCGCAAAATAAAAAGGTCCAGTGAACCTTTTTATCCCGAGCCTTGAAATATAAAGGCGAGGAAGCTAGAAGTAGCATAAACTAAGGCTTTCCGAGTTTTCGGAGAGCCTCTTTTTTTGTTTTGATACCCATTTTGGTACCCATATTATGGAAATTGTATTTGCATCATATTATAAACGGTAAATCAACAAGATTTGCTGTTTTTATTTGTTTGAACTAAAATGAGGACTGGGAAAAGTTATCATTCTAATTTTTGTCTTGGGAGGTTAGAGTATTCATTGAGATTTGAAAGTTTCCTGACTTTTTTCCTTTTTGGAAAACTTCTAAAATATGGTATAATGAAAAGATAAAGAAGTTGGGGGTAGAAGATGAACATTCAACAATTACGCTATGTTGTTGCCATTGCCAATAGTGGTACTTTCCGTGAAGCTGCTGAAAAGATGTATGTTAGTCAGCCGAGTCTGTCTATTTCTGTTCGTGATTTGGAAAAAGAATTGGGTTTTAAGATTTTCCGTCGGACCAGCTCAGGGACTTTCTTGACTCGTCGTGGTATGGAATTCTATGAAAAAGCGCAAGAATTGGTTAAAGGATTTGATATTTTTCAAAACCAGTATGCCAATCCTGAAGAAGAGAAGGATGAATTTTCCATCGCTAGTCAGCACTATGACTTCTTGCCACCAACCATTACGGCCTTTTCAGAGCGCTATCCTGACTATAAGAACTTCCGTATTTTTGAATCAACTACTGTTCAAATCTTAGATGAAGTAGCTCAAGGGCATAGTGAGATTGGGATTATCTACCTCAACAATCAAAACAAAAAGGGCATTATGCAACGGGTTGAAAAGCTAGGCTTAGAGGTCATTGAATTGATTCCCTTCCATACTCACATTTACCTTCGTGAAGAACATCCTTTGGCTCAGAAAGAGGAACTGGTCATGGAGGATTTAGCGGATTTACCGACAGTTCGTTTTACTCAAGATAAAGACGAGTACCTTTATTATTCAGAGAACTTTGTCGATACCAGCGCTAGCTCACAGATGTTTAATGTGACAGACCGTGCTACCTTGAATGGTATTTTGGAGCGGACGGACGCCTATGCGACAGGTTCTGGATTTTTAGATAGTGACAGTGTTAATGGCATCACAGTTATTCGTCTCAAGGATAATTTAGATAACCGCATGGTTTATGTCAAACGTGAGGAAGTGGAGCTTAGTCAAGCTGGGACCCTCTTTGTAGAAGTCATGCAAGAATATTTTAATCAGAAGAGGAAATTATGAAAAAAAGAGGAATAGTGGCAGTCATTGTACTGCTTTTGATTGGGCTGGATCAGTTGGTAAAATCCTATATCGTCCAGCAGATTCCACTGGGTGAAGTGCGCTCTTGGATTCCCAATTTCGTTAGCTTGACCTACCTGCAAAATCGAGGGGCAGCCTTTTCTATCTTACAAGATCAGCAGTTGCTATTCGCTGTCATTACTCTGGTTGTCGTGGTAGGTGCCATTTGGTATCTACATAAACACATGGAGGACTCACTTTGGATGGTCTTGGGTTTGACCTTGATTATTGCAGGTGGTCTTGGAAACTTTATTGACAGGGTGAGTCAGGGCTTTGTTGTGGATATGTTTCATGTGGATTTTATCAATTTTGCAATTTTCAATGTGGCAGATAGCTATCTGACTGTTGGAGTGATTATTTTATTGATTGCAATGCTAAAAGAGGAAATAAATGGAAATTAAAATTGAAACTGGTGGCCTGCGTTTGGATAAGGCTTTGTCAGATTTGACAGAATTATCACGTAGTCTCGCGAATGAACAAATCAAATCAGGCCAGGTCTTGGTCAATGGCCAAGTCAAGAAAGCTAAATACACAGTTCAAGAGGGCGATGTCGTCACTTACCATGTGCCAGAACCAGAGGTTTTAGAGTATGTAGCTGAGAATCTTCCGCTAGAAATCATCTACCAAGATGAGGATGTGGCCGTCGTAAACAAACCTCAGGGAATGGTTGTGCATCCGAGTGCTGGTCATACCAGTGGAACCCTGGTAAATGCTCTCATGTATCATATTAAGGACTTGTCGGGTATCAATGGAGTTCTGCGTCCAGGAATTGTTCACCGAATTGATAAGGATACGTCAGGTCTTCTCATGATTGCTAAAAACGATGAGGCGCATCTAGCACTTGCCCAAGAACTCAAGGATAAAAAGTCTCTCCGCAAATATTGGGCGATTGTTCATGGAAATCTTCCAAATGATCGTGGTGTGATTGAAGCACCGATTGGCCGAAGTGAAAAAGATCGTAAGAAACAGGCTGTGACTGCTAAAGGAAAGCCTGCAGTGACCCGTTTCCACGTTTTGGAACGCTTTGGAGATTATAGCTTAGTGGAGTTACAACTGGAGACAGGGCGTACCCATCAAATCCGTGTCCACATGGCTTATATTGGCCATCCAGTCGCTGGTGATGAAGTCTATGGTCCGCGTAAGACACTTAAGGGACATGGACAATTTCTTCATGCCAAGACTCTAGGTTTTACTCATCCGAGAACAGGTAAGACTTTGGAATTTACAGCAGATATCCCAGAGATTTTTAAGGAATCATTGGAGAGATTGAGAAAGAATTAGATTTGATAAAAGGTTGAGATAGCTTGTCTCGACCTTTTTCCTATCAACTCTTTTCTATTTCCTACCATTCATGTTATAATGGATAAATATGAAGAATCGGAGTGAGACTATGAAATACAAACGGATTGTCTTTAAGGTGGGGACTTCTTCTCTGACGAATGAGGATGGAAGTTTATCACGTAGTAAGGTAAAGGCTATTACCCAGCAGTTGGCTATGCTGCACGAGGCTGGTCATGAATTGATTTTGGTGTCGTCGGGTGCCATTGCTGCTGGTTTTGGTGCCTTAGGATTTAAAAAGCGTCCGACTAAGATTGCTGATAAACAGGCTTCAGCAGCGGTAGGGCAAGGACTTTTGTTGGAAGAATACACGACCAATCTTCTCTTGCGCCAAATCGTTTCTGCACAAATCTTGCTGACCCAGGATGACTTTGTGGATAAGCGTCGTTATAAAAATGCCCATCAGGCTTTGTCGGTTCTACTTAGCCGTGGTGCGATTCCTATCATCAACGAGAATGATAGTGTCGTCATTGATGAACTCAAGGTTGGGGACAATGACACTCTAAGTGCTCAGGTGGCAGCTATGGTCCAAGCAGATCTTTTGGTCCTCTTGACAGACGTAGACGGTCTATATACAGGAAATCCTAATTCAGATCCAAGAGCCAAACGCTTGGAGCGAATCGAGACCATCAATCATGAGATTATTGATATGGCCGGTGGAGCAGGTTCGTCTAATGGTACAGGTGGCATGTTAACCAAAATCAAAGCTGCAACTATTGCGACAGAATCGGGCGTTCCTGTTTATATCTGCTCATCCTTGAAGGCAGATGCCATGATTGAGGCGGCTGAGGAGACCAAGGATGGTTCCTACTTTGTTGCTCAAGAGAAGGGACTTCGTACCCAGAAACAATGGCTGGCCTTTTATGCTCAGAGCCAAGGTTCTATTTGGGTTGATAAAGGGGCTGCAGAAGCTCTCTCTCAACATGGAAAGAGTCTTCTCTTATCTGGTATTGTTGAAGCAGAGGGAGCCTTTTCTTATGGTGATATCGTGACAGTATTTGACAAGGAAAGTGGAAAATCACTTGGAAAAGGACGTGTGCAATTTGGTGCATCTGCTTTGGAGGATATGTTGCGTTCTCAAAAAGCCAAGGGTGTCTTGATTCACCGTGATGACTGGATTTCCATTACTCCTGAAATCCAACTACTCTTTACAGAATTTTAGAGGTAAACTATGGTAAGTACACAAGAACAATTTGAACAGGTACAGGCTGTTAAAAAATCAATCAACACAGCTAGTGAAGATGTGAAAAACCAAGCCTTGCTAGCCATGGCTGATTACTTATTAGCAGCTACTGAGGAAATTTTAGTAGCCAATGCCCTTGATATGGAAGCGGCCAAAGGTAAAATCTCAGATGTGATGCTGGATCGTCTTTATTTGGATGCAGGTCGTATAGAAGCAATGGCAACTGGGATTCGTGAAGTGGTTGCTTTACCAGATCCAATCGGTGAAGTTTTAGAAACCAATCAGCTTGAAAATGGTTTGGTTATCACCAAGAAACGTGTGGCTATGGGCGTTATCGGTATAATCTATGAAAGCCGTCCAAATGTGACGTCTGATGCGGCTGCTCTGGCTCTCAAGAGTGGAAATGCAGTTGTTCTTCGTAGTGGGAAGGATGCCTATCAAACAGCCCATGCCATTGTCACAGCTTTGAAGAAGGGTTTGGAGACGACTACTATTCACCCAGATGTGATTCAACTGGTGGAAGATACCAGCCGTGAAAGTAGCTATGCCATGATGAAGGCCAAGGGTTATCTAGACCTTCTCATCCCCCGTGGAGGAGCAGGTTTGATCAATGCCGTGGTTGAGAATGCTATCGTACCTGTTATCGAGACCGGGACTGGGATTGTCCATGTCTATGTGGATAAGGATGCAGATGAAGACAAGGCTCTGTCTATCATCAACAATGCTAAAACTAGTCGTCCTTCTGTCTGTAATGCCATGGAGGTATTGCTAGTTCATGAAGACAAGGCAGCAAGTTTCCTTCCTCGTTTGGAGCAAGTACTGGTTGCAGATCGAAAAGAAGCTGGACTGGAACCAATTCAATTCCGCCTAGATAGCAAAGCAAGTCAGTTTGTTTCAGGCCAAGCAGCTGAAGCACAAGACTTTGACACCGAGTTTTTAGACTATGTATTAGCTGTTAAGGTTGTGAGCAGTTTAGAAGAAGCTGTTGCCCATATTGAGGCTCACAGTACCAATCATTCGGATGCCATTGTGACGGAAAATGCTGAAGCTGCAGCTTACTTTACAGATCAAGTGGATTCTGCAGCTGTCTATGTCAATGCCTCAACTCGTTTCACAGATGGAGGCCAATTTGGTCTTGGATGTGAAATGGGGATTTCAACTCAGAAACTGCATGCGCGTGGTCCAATGGGCTTGAAAGAGTTGACTAGCTACAAGTATGTGGTTACTGGTGACGGACAGATAAGGGAGTAAGAGATGAAGATTGGATTTATCGGTTTGGGGAATATGGGTGCTAGTTTGGCCAAAGCTGTCTTGCAGGCTAAGACGGGCGATGACCTTCTCCTTGCCAATCGTAGTCAAGCTAAGGTAGATGCTTTCATTGCAGACTTTGGGGGTCAGGCTTCTAGCAATGAAGAAATATTCGCAGAAGCAGATGTGATTTTTCTAGGTGTTAAGCCTGCTCAGTTCTCGGACTTGCTTTCTCAATACCAGACCATCCTTGAAAAGAGAGAAAGTCTTCTTTTGATTTCCATGGCGGCTGGATTGACCTTGGAAAAACTGGCTAGTCTTCTTCCAAATCAACACCGAATTATTCGTATGATGCCAAATACTCCTGCTTCTATCGGGCAAGGAGTGATTAGTTATGCCTTGTCTCCTAATTGTGGGGCTGAGGACAGTGAACTCTTTTGTCAGCTTTTAGCCAAGGCTGGTCTTTTGGTTGAACTTGGAGAAGGTTTAATCGATGCAGCAACAGGTCTTGCAGGTTGTGGACCAGCCTTTGTCTATCTCTTTATTGAGGCCTTGGCAGATGCTGGTGTTCAGACGGGATTGCCACGAGAAATAGCACTGAAAATGGCAGCCCAAACTGTGGTAGGAGCTGGGCAATTGGTCCTTGAAAGCCAAGAGCATCCTGGGGTTTTGAAAGACCAAGTTTGTAGCCCAGGAGGTTCGACTATCGCTGGTGTAGCAAGCCTAGAAGCGCATGCTTTTCGAGGAACGGTCATGGATGCAGTTGGTCAAGCCTACAAACGAACACGAGAACTAGGTAAATAAGAGGTGGCTTTGTCTGCCTCTTTTATGGTGGTTGATACTCTTCGAAAATCTCTTCAAACTGCGTCAGCTTCCATCTGCAACCTCAAAACAGTGTTTTGAGCAACCTGCGGGTAGCTTCCTAGTTTGCTCTTTGATTTTCATTGAGTATGAAATGAGAAGACAAAAAGATTGTCACAAACCCCTATTTTTTTGATAGAATAGAAGTAGTAAAAAAGAAATGAGTTAGACATGTCAAAAGGATTTTTAGTCTCTCTTGAGGGACCAGAGGGAGCAGGAAAGACCAGTGTTTTAGAGGCATTGCTCCCAATTCTACAGGAAAAAGGAGTAGAGGTGCTGACGACTCGTGAGCCTGGTGGAGTCTTGATCGGGGAGAAGATTCGGGAAGTGATTTTGGACCCAAGTCATACTCAGATGGATGCGAAGACAGAGTTGCTTCTTTATATTGCCAGTCGCAGACAGCACTTGGTGGAAAAAGTTCTTCCAGCCCTTGAAGCTGGCAAGTTGGTCATTATGGACCGTTTTATTGATAGTTCTGTTGCCTATCAGGGATTTGGTCGTGGTTTGGACATTGAAGCCATTGACTGGCTCAATCAGTTTGCGACAGATGGCCTTAAACCCGATTTGACACTCTATTTTGACATCGAGGTGGAAGAAGGGCTGGCTCGCATTGCTGCTAATAGCAATCGTGAGGTCAATCGTTTGGACTTGGAAGGATTGGACTTGCATAAAAAAGTTCGTCAAGGCTACCTTTCTCTTCTGGACAAAGAAGGAAGTCGCATTGTCAAGATTGATGCTAGTTTTCCTTTGGAGCAAGTTGTGGAAACTACCAAGGCTATCTTGTTTGATAGAATGGGATTAGCTAAATGAAACAAGATCAACTAAAGGCCTGGCAGCCAGATCAGTTTGACCGCTTTGTCCGTATTTTGGAGCAAGACCAGCTCAATCACGCCTATCTCTTTTCAGGTTTCTTTGGAAGCTTGGAAATGGCGCAGTTTTTGGCTAAGAGCCTCTTTTGTACGGATAAAGTAGGTGTTTTACCATGTGAGAAATGCCGAAATTGTAAGCTGATTGAACAGGAAGAGTTTCCAGATGTCACCTTAATTAAGCCAGTCAATCAGGTCATCAAGACAGAACGCATTCGGGAATTGGTGGGTCAGTTTTCTCATGCAGGGATTGAAAGCCAGCAACAGGTCTTTATTATCGAGCAAGCTGAGAAAATGCATCCTAATGCAGCCAATTCTCTGCTCAAGGTCATCGAAGAACCCCAGAGTGAGGTTTATATTTTCTTCTTGACAAGCGATGAAGAAAAGATTTTACCGACAATCCGAAGTCGGACCCAGATTTTCCACTTTAAAAAGCAAGAAGAAAAACTCATCTTGCTCTTAGAACAACTGGGACTGGTTAAGAAAAAAGCGACTCTTTTAGCCCAGTTTAGTCAATCGCGAGCTGAAGCAGAAAAGTTGGCAAATCAGGCAGGCTTTTGGACCTTGGTCGATGAAAGTGAACGCCTGCTGACTTGGTTAGTAGCTAAGAAAAAAGAAAGTTATTTGCAAGTTGCTAAACTAGCTAGCTTGGCAGATGACAAGGAAAAACAAGATCAGGTTTTACGGATTCTTGAAGTCCTCTGTGGACAAGATATCCTACAAGCAAGAGTAAGAGTGATTCTACAAGATTTGCTAGAAGCTAGAAAAATGTGGCAAGCTAATGTCAGCTTTCAAAATGCCATGGAATATCTGGTCTTGAAAGAAATATAAACTCAAAAATGAACGATAAAGAAAGGAAAGGGCTGTTTTATGGACAAAAAAGAATTATTTGACGCGCTGGATGATTTTTCCCAACAGTTATTGGTAACCTTGGCCGATGTGGAAGCCATCAAGAAAAATCTCAAGAGCCTGGTAGAGGAAAATACAGCTCTTCGTTTGGAAAATTCTAAGTTGCGAGAACGCTTGGGTGAGGTGGAAGCAGACGCTCCCGTCAAGGCCAAGCATGTTCGCGAAAGTGTCCGTCGCATTTACCGTGATGGATTTCACGTGTGTAATGATTTTTATGGACAACGTCGAGAGCAGGACGAGGAATGTATGTTCTGTGACGAGTTGTTATACAGGGAGTAGGCATGCAGATTCAAAAAAGTTTTAAGGGGCAGTCTCCCTATGGCAAACTGTATCTAGTAGCAACACCGATTGGCAATCTAGATGACATGACCTTTCGAGCTATTCAGACCTTGAAAGAGGTGAACTGGATTGCTGCTGAGGACACGCGCAATACTGGGCTTTTGCTCAAGCATTTTGATATTTCTACTAAGCAAATCAGTTTTCATGAGCACAATGCCAAGGAAAAAATTCCTGATTTGATTGGTTTCCTGAAAGCAGGGCAAAGCATTGCTCAGGTATCCGACGCGGGTCTGCCTAGCATCTCAGACCCTGGTCATGATTTGGTGAAGGCAGCGATTGAGGAAGAGATTGCAGTAGTGACAGTTCCGGGTGCCTCTGCAGGAATTTCTGCCTTGATTGCCAGTGGTTTAGCGCCACAGCCACATATCTTTTACGGCTTTTTACCCAGAAAATCAGGCCAGCAAAAGCAATTTTTCGACTCGAAAAAAGACTATCCAGAAACCCAGATTTTCTATGAATCGCCTCATCGTGTGGCAGATACGTTAGAAAATCTGCTAGCAGTTTATGGCGACCGCTCGGTGGTCTTGGTTAGAGAATTGACCAAAATCTATGAAGAATACCAACGCGGTACCATTTCAGAGTTATTAGAAAACATCGCTGAAACGCCACTCAAGGGCGAATGCCTTCTCATTGTTGAAGGTGCCAATCAGGATGTGGAGGAAAAAGACGAGGAGGACTTGTTCTTAGAAATCCAAGTCCGAATCCAGCAAGGCATGAAGAAAAACCAAGCTATTAAGGAAGTAGCTAAGTTTTACCAGTGGAATAAAAGCCAGCTTTACGCTGTCTACCATGAATGGGAAGAAAATCAAGAAAATGACTAAACAGGGAAGTTTGCCTTCTTCCCTTTTTTTGTTATACTAGTAGAAGAAAAAAATAGAAAGATTTGTGGGTGTCAAACAGTCCAGTGGGGTGTTTTGATATGGACTTACGTCCCACCCAAAGAGGTATTAGTGTCGTGTCTCAATCTTATATCAATGTTATCGGTGCTGGTTTGGCAGGGTCAGAAGCAGCCTACCAAATTGCAGAACGTGGTATTCCAGTTAAACTTTATGAAATGCGTGGTGTCAAGTCAACACCTCAGCACAAAACAGACAATTTTGCTGAATTAGTTTGTTCCAATTCCCTCCGTGGGGATGCTTTGACAAATGCCGTCGGGCTTCTCAAGGAAGAAATGCGTCGCTTGGGTTCAGTTATTTTGGAATCTGCTGAGGCTACACGTGTTCCCGCTGGAGGAGCTCTTGCGGTGGACCGTGATGGTTTCTCCCAAATGGTGACCGAAAAAGTTGCCAACCATCCCTTGATTGAAGTGGTTCGTGATGAAATTACAGAATTGCCGACAGATGTTATTACGGTTGTCGCTACTGGTCCTTTGACCAGCGATGCTCTGGCTGAAAAGATTCATGCTCTTAATGACGGCGATGGTTTCTATTTCTACGATGCGGCAGCCCCTATTATCGACGTCAACACTATTGATATGAGCAAGGTCTATCTCAAGTCTCGTTATGATAAGGGAGAAGCCGCTTATCTCAACGCTCCAATGACCAAGCAAGAGTTTATGGATTTCCATGAAGCTTTGGTTAATGCGGAAGAAGCACCGCTTAATTCTTTTGAGAAAGAAAAGTACTTTGAAGGTTGTATGCCAATCGAAGTCATGGCAAAACGAGGCATTAAAACTATGCTTTATGGTCCTATGAAACCAGTGGGTCTTGAGTATCCGGACGACTACACAGGACCTCGTGATGGAGAATTCAAAACACCTTATGCGGTTGTGCAACTTCGTCAGGATAATGCAGCTGGTAGCCTCTACAATATTGTTGGTTTCCAGACCCACCTCAAATGGGGCGAACAAAAGCGTGTCTTCCAAATGATTCCAGGTCTTGAAAATGCAGAGTTTGTTCGTTATGGTGTCATGCACCGCAATTCTTACATGGATTCACCAAATCTTCTTGAGCAGACTTACCGTTCTAAGAAACAACCAAATCTCTTCTTTGCTGGTCAGATGACGGGTGTGGAAGGTTATGTTGAGTCCGCAGCGTCAGGATTAGTTGCGGGAATTAACGCGGCTCGTCTTTTCAAGGGAGAAAGCGAGACTATTTTCCCAGAAACAACAGCGATTGGAAGCTTAGCTCATTACATCACCCATGCCGACAGCAAGCATTTCCAACCAATGAATGTCAATTTTGGGATTATCAAGGAGTTGGAAGGTGAGCGTATTCGTGATAAGAAGGCTCGTTATGAAAAAATTGCAGAGCGTGCTCTTACTGAATTAGAGAAATTTTTGAC